>JAINCR010000024.1 GCA_036574215.1 Caldisericaceae bacterium | reverse complement strand
AGATAGATAAGTTTTTACATATCATAGTATCAAAATACATTTTTGAAAAAGAAAAACTCAATTTAGAAAGAAAAGAAAGATATTTAAAAAAATTCATGATGCTTACCGAACTCCTTGATAAGGTAAGCCACTCTATTGTCTTGGAAGAAATGCATTATACGATTATAAGTGGTGCAATGAACTTGTTTGAAGCAGATAAAGTTTCATTACTTGATGTAAGTAAAGGAAAAGGAAACTACACTTTTATTTCAACAATAAATGTAGATTATAGTGAATTAAAAGATATCGAAGATAAAATTAATTCTGCCTATTACGGTGAACATATTGATTCAATTGTAAGAATTGGGAAAGTTAATTACGTTCAAAATACATTTGAAATTCCTGGCTGGTATAAAACAATTGGAAATCCTGAGTCATGGATTGGTATTCCACTCTTGAATCTCGATAACAAGGTTATGTATGTTGTAAGCGTTTCAAAAAATACTACAAATGCTTTTGTTAGAGAAGATATAGATTTTGCAGAAACCTTTGCAAGAAATGTGAACATTGCACTTGCTAAGAACCTACTTATAGAGAAATTCCGGTGGGACTCAATTACAGACCCACTTACAAATCTCTACAATAGAAGGGAATTTGAGGAAAAAATAATTTACGAGATTAATCAGTATGAAAAATATAAAACTCCCTTTACTTTACTTGTTTTAGACCTTGATAAGTTTAAAAAATTCAACGATACTTTTGGACACTCTATGGGCGATAGGCTTTTGGTTGAATTTGCAAGGGTTTTAGAAAAAGTTGTAAGAAAAGAAGATAGTATCTTTAGACTTGGTGGAGATGAGTTTGCGGTGATATTGAGAAATACTAACAGTAAATTAGCAACACAAATTGCAAAAAGAATAAAGCTAAATACACAAAAAATAGATTTGAATGTTCCTTTTAATATCAGTGTCTCAATTGGTATAAAAGAATACGAAGGAGAAAATCTTAGCGATTTGTTGAAAACAGCTGATATTTACCTTTATAATGAAAAAAAGAAGTTAGAAAATTAGTCAATTCTTAAAATACCACTTACTTCGATTGTTTTATTTGCCTCATCCCATAAGACATCAAATTTAAATGCTTCCATAATAAAGCGTAAAGGCACGTATGTTCGGGCATTCTCAATAAATGGAGCAACATCCATTGTTAATTTTTCTCCATTTACAAAATACTCTTTACTTCCTATTTTCAATGCTATTAAGCCATTTTCAATAAAAACTTCTTTTGTTTTTTCTTTGTAATCAACTTTTAACCCCATTGCCTCACTTAAAAAACGAACTGGCACAAAACTACGTGAGTTTTTAATAAATGGAGCAACATCCATTTGATGGCTTTCATTATTTACAAAAAACGTAAAACTACCAATTATGAATTTTAAATTAAACACTCTATAAAAATGCTCTACGATAACTTCTTTTTCTGCAGGGGGTAAAATTAGCAAAGAAAAAGGGACTTTTGCAATTCTACTTTCATTTTTTGCATTGACAACCTTAAAGGAAATATCTTCATTAAAGGTAATTGGAGAAATCGGCAAAGCTTTTCCCATGGTAAAAAGTGGGTATCTAAAAAGAACAATCCCATAGGAGTCAAGATAGGCATTTTTAATTTCAAGTTGTGTGTCTTCAATACTAATTGAACTTGGGTTAATCCCAATGTAAAACTTAAGAGAATTATTTGTTAGTGATTTAATCTTGTTTGAAACGTAGTCTACATAATCGCTTGTTTCTTTAAGGCTTGAAAGATAAACCATGGGTATTACAAAATCAACTATATCTTTAAAAGTATCGCCAAAGTAAGTGAAATTGACCTTTTGGTATGGATAACTCATTGTAATTGATGGAGCTTCTTCAATGGTATCGTATCTATATCCTCTTGAAACAAGAAATGCGCCAAATTCTAAATCTTGTTTAATTGATTTTGCATAATTTACTAAGTTAAGTGCAACCTGTTTTAACACAAGTTCTCTTAAATTTACCCAATTAACAATATTTTTATCTTTTTCTTCATACAATTTAAACATAGTTTTCCAATCTGCTGGTTTAACAAAAGTTTTGTATGCAACGTTAGACACAAAGTCCATGTCTATACCTTGTTTTTTTCCAAGAGCAACAAATCTATCCGAAAAGTCGTAACTACCATTTGGATATCTTATGTAGTCAAAAACAATGCCATCAACATCGTATGTAAGAAGTTCTTTTAAGAAAAGTTTTACATAACTTATGTATTTATCTGAAAGTAAACTCACGTAGTAAGTATTTTTCTCATAGCCTAAATTTCCCATGCCTTCGCTTGGATTTTTCGACAAAAAATACTTATCCATTATTATGGGGAAATATGCATAAACCTTAAGGTTTTTTGCTTTTGCTATTTCGATGATTTTTGAAAGATTGTCGATAACGGTTGGGAAATTTTTTGAATTAAAAATAACATAACCTTCTGGCGTTTTTGCAAGCACAAATATGGCGTTATACCCAAAGTAGGTAATATCACTTAAACTTTTTTCCACTCCAGCCTTTTCAAGGTCATCTGCCCTAACACATATACCTTTTAGCTTTTTTAGAGTTAT
>JAINCR010000023.1 GCA_036574215.1 Caldisericaceae bacterium | reverse complement strand
GCGAAATTATCGGGGGAAGTCAAAGGATACATGATTATGATTTACTTTTACAGCGAATGAATGAAAATAACCTTCCAATTGAAAATTACCAGTGGTATCTTGACTTAAGAAGGTATGGATCAGTTCCCGATAGTGGATTTGGTATAGGAATAGAAAGAACACTTGCATGGATTGCCAAGCTTCCCCATGTAAGAGAAACAATCCCTTTCCCAAGATTACTTGAAAAAATATATCCATGAGGGAAGCATCCGCATTAGAGATATTAACCGAACTTGAGAACACTCTCCCAAAAGAGCCTTTGTTGGTTCTTATGGGAGAGTCTCACTATTTAAAGGATCAGATTATAAAAAAATATTCAGAAAAATTATTTGGTAGAGATATTTCAAGCCTTGGATTGATAAAAACATCAGGATACGAATTTAATATAGGAGAATACACAAATATTGTCTCAACACCACCATTCTTAAATAATAAGTTGCTAATTATAAAAGACGGGGAGGCAATTTCAAAACAGAACCTTCAAAAATTGCTATCAACAAAAATTATTGATAATGTTAAGGTAATTCTCTTCTATTTAGGTAAAGAAGAAAACTTAGGAAAAGGAGACTTCATAATTGTTAAAGATTACACGATACCACAAACTCATATAGAAAAATGGATTGAAAAAAAGGCTAAAGATTATGGCAAACTCATTTCAAAAGAGGCAGTAAAAGAACTTATAAGTAGGCTTGATTCTAATTTATTTGAACTTTCAAACGAAATTAAAAAACTTGCAATGTTTGTAGGTGCAAAGAAAAGCATTGAAGAAGAAGATGTTAAAGAAATTGTGCAAAAGATGAAAGAAGAAGACATATTTGAATTTATAAACGCAGTCATCAACATGGAGAAAGATAAAGCAACGGAGCTTCTTGACTATTTTTTAAAAACTGCAAACCAAGAGAATATAATACTCTCACAGATTTTAAAGACATTCTCAATATACCTTATAGCATACGATTTAAAAAAGGAGTCAAAAACACAGAAAGAAGTAAATGAATACATAGCAAGTTTTTTTGGCAGTTTTCTTAAAAAAAGGACACTTGACGGTATTTATAGAAACCTTGAAAAAATAGATATAAAAAACCTTGTTAGACAATACAACATATTAACAGATATAGATATAAAATCAAAATCTGGAGAAATCGAACCAAAAGAAGCCTTGCGCACCTTTATAGTAGAAAAAGTTACAAGGCAGTATTAAGCTTGCTTATCCGCTTTATTTTTAAGGTTAAATTTCTTCATTAAGTTCGATTTCTTACGGGCTGCTGTATTTGGGTGAAGAATACCCTTAGACTCAAGTTTATCGATTATTTTTATTGCTTCTTTTACCTTTTCTTCTGAGTAGTTGCTCTTCTTAGCAAAATCTAAAGCCCTTTTAAGAGCTATTGTATAATATTCATTTCTTTCTCTTCTTTTTTCACTCTTAATAACTGCTTTCTTAGACGCTTTTAAAATTGGCATTAATAACCTCCCTTAAAATAAAATTCCTTAATAGGATAACAAATTTTTAAAATAAGTCAAGAGTAAATAAATTATTTTAAACACAAATTTTTACCTTTAATCTAAATTCTTTAGTTCATTTGCTGCAAATTCTAAAATTGATTTAACATAATCCTCACTAAAATTAAACTCGATTCCTGCTTCTTTATACAATTCATTTACAGGTTTTTTATAACCCATACCTAAGAATCGTTTATAATCTTCAACTGTCTTCTTAGGATTTTCCTTAAAATTCTTATACATTGCAAGAGCACCTAATTGAGCAAATCCATATTCAATGTAGTAAAAAGGCACCTCAAAAATATGAAGTTGTTGCATCCATAACACCTTAAGATAATCATACAGACCATCCCAATTAACACCCGTATTGAGTTCTTCCATGAGATTTACAAAATACTCCTCTCTTTCTTTTTCGCTTGCGTTAGTTGTATAAACAAAATGCTGGAAACTATCTACGGCTATACACCAAGGCAAAAACGACAAAGCCCCTTCGATCTCTTCACGTTTAGCCTTCTTTAAGTCGGCTTCATTATCGTAGAATTCAGAAAGATATTCAACAGTAAACATTTCCATGCTCATAGATGCAAGTTCCGCAACTTCCATCGGATATTCTTTAAACTGATGAATAAGAATAGGTGAAGTATATTTAGCGTGTAATGAATGCCCAGATTCATGAAAAAGCGTCCTAACATCTGAATTTAAACCTACGGCGTTCATAAAAATGAAAGACGAGCCATGCTCAGGAAGTGGCATGTTATACCCACCAGGGGCTTTACCTTTGCGGTTTTCAAGGTCCAAGAAATTTGATACTTTCATTCTCAATAGGTTTTCTCCAAATTCTTCATCAACTGAAGATAGGACTTTTATAGATTTATTAATAAATTCCTCAATTGTATTAAATGGTTTTAAAACTTTGTTATCAAATTCAACTTGGGTATCCCAAGGTCTTAAGGTATCAAGCTTTAATTTTTGTTTTCTTATTTCGTTTCTCTCTTTTAAGAATGGCACAACGACATTTTTTACAGCAGTATGAAAACGTAAAACATCTTCCACGCTATAAGAAAATCTACCCAAAGCTAAATGCTTGTAATCTCTATAGTTTTTGAAGTTTGCATTTTCTGATTCTTTATTTCTAATATGCTTCAGTTCATCGTAAACATCTGATAAGTAAGGTGAAATCTCTTTTAAAGCATTATACTTATGAAACCAAGCTTGCTCTCTTACCGACCTATTTGGGTCCTTCAAAAAAACGTTCATTTGAGAAAATGTCTTTTCTTCTCCATTAAAATTAATAATTAACTTAGCAATTGCCTCACCATATTTATGAGAAATCTTTTCCTCTTTTATGAATAAAGGAATGTTTTCCTCTCTAAAGATCTTTAGCGCATTTTCAATTATCTTATTAAGATGATTGAATTCTCCTCCCAGAGTATCTTTAAAAGGAGACTCATAATATTTTTTCTTCAATAGATAATCATACTGCATGGCAACACTTATTACATCGGAATAGAACTTTTGGAAATCTTCCACATATTCATTATTATCCATAAAACGTGTCATATTAATATATTTAAAAGCATAAACCTCTTCTATAATATCTGCAAGTTCACCCCATTTTTCAAGGAAATTTATGAGTTTATCACTTGTTTCAATGTTTTCGTTAAGTAAATCCTTTAAGGCGTTTAATACTTCCTCTTTGTTAGATCCATCAAAACTTTCACTAAAATACTTTCTTGACCTTTTCCTGATGATTAAATCATCCATCATGCTGCTCTCCTCCTTAATAAATATAATTTATCGAAACAGTCTTTTAATTCTTTGTAGAGAATATTGGTATTTGATTCATTCCAAAGAGATTCATCTTCTCGGACAAAAGTGGTCTTATCAACTCTGTTATCGAAAATAGACACTGGGATAAAGAAGGATTCTTGATCATTCTTAACTAAAATAAAATCTTTTTTGGGTGAATTTTCAACCAAATAAAGCATGTCATCTACCCCATACTCTCTTAACATCACTTCAAGTGGAACTCCATGGTGTAGAATTGAACCTGGATCGTTTGGGTTAGCTCTTTCAAAATTCTTCTTACGGGATTCTTCAGGTGTCACCCAAACATACATGATACCTGCTTTTGAAAGAATTTCTTCACTAAGGGCACTTAAAGTATGAGCATATCCATATGGATAGGAAATAGGAAATTGAGAGTTATAACTTCCTCCTCTTGCAAACTCTATAATGAACGTTGCTTTACTAAGGTCTTTATTCGCGTTAGCATTTATATTTAAAAGAATATCTCTTGATTCTTTATCGAGTTTTAAAGATAATTCCTTTAATAGCCCTTCTTCTAACGATAAAATCCTTTCATCTATATTAAAAAGCTCTGCAGATTCGTCAATTCTTTTTGCGAGAGTCAAAAATGGATTCTCAGGGTTATGGAAGTTTTTATTCACAATATCAGAATATTCAAGGTTGATTAGTTGTGTAAGGGTAAGCCAATCTCTACCATCAGTAAACGGGCTTTCGTTAGATTTATAAAAGATACGTTTTTGAGAAAGTTTTTCAAGTTCTTCATCAATACGTCTCATTAAAAACACGTATGGAAAATCATCTATGTGTATGTCTTCTCCAAGGTGAAAATCTTTTTTAGAATAATGTTTAGGAAGATTATTGACAAATTTCCTAATCTCCGATTTTCCAGATGCAGGCAAACCAAGTAAAAGGATAACATCTAAAGTTTCTTTCATAATTCTTACCTCCTTCAATATTTTGAAAAAGGAAGCAAAGCCGCTCCAATTGCAACTCCCTCGTTTTCAAGTTCAGAAAAAAGAAATTCAACGGATTCTGCTTCTATTTTCAAAGTGTTTCTATAGAACGACTCTAAAACATCATTAAAAATCCCCTTTAAAGACATTCCCAAGCCACCACCAATAATTACTTTCTTTGGGTTAAGTAGATTAACTACAATTGATAAGCCCAAACCTATTTTATCAGCTACATACTTTAAAGTATTTTTAGCATTTATATCGAAGTCTTTAAATTTAAAAATAAAAGGTGTATCAATCTTCGAGGAATCATTTGAAAAGTATGCTAAAAGGGGAAGTTTATCATAATTTTTAATATTCTCAATGTAAATTCTTTTAATCGCAGGTCCTGAAGCAAAAGTTTCAAAACAGCCTAACTTTCCACAGCCACATTTAGGACCGTTTGGGTCCAAAGTTATATGACCAATTTCGCCAGCTAAGTTGTTCGCCCCTCGAACAAGCATTCCGTTTGAAATAATTGCTGCACCGATACCTGTCCCAAAAGTGATAAACAAAAAATCCTTCGTGTCTTTTGCTGAACCCACAAATAACTCCGCAAGAGCCCCCGCCTTAGCATCATTATCAACAAAAACGTCTTTACCAAATTTATGCTCAAAAATACTTTTAATATTAATTTCCTTTAATGCAGGGATATTGGGAGACGCATGGATAACTCCTAAGTAGGCATCAATAAAACCTGCAATTCCAAAACCTATGCTCAAAACTTCGGGTTTATCAAGTGTTCTAATCACTTCTTCTAAAACGTTGGTAATACTTTCTGCAGATGATGAATCATATTTCTCAACATTAACATTCTCAACTATCTCAAAATTTTCGTTTATCCTTACTCCTTTGATTTTTGTGCCACCTAAATCAATCCCAATATACTCTTTCATCTCTAATCATTTATACCATGTTAAAAATTTTAGTCAAGACAATTGAATAGTAGAGATCTATACAAAACTATAATTTTTTTAACAACGCAAACGGTTACATTTTTGCTTATTTTAAACTTCCTAATATAATGTTTAATATGGAAAACTTAGATAAGGAACACATAAAAAGCCAATTTGCCATTTATCTTCTAATGAAAGGTTATTCAAATCTTACTGTAAAAAACTACATTTATATAGTTAACGATTTTTTAAAAAGTTCATCTCTACCTGATGCACAATCAATACAAAAGTATTTTTTAAGAAAAAAAATAACTAAAAACACAAGGGCAACTCAAACACTAATACTAAAAAGTTTTGCAAAATTTATAAAAAAAGAACTCAAAATTGATTTTGAAGTCTCTGATCCTCCGAAAACTTCAAAAACACTCCCCGTATTCTTAACAAAAGATGAAGTAAGAAGACTTCTTGACGTTTCAAAAAACCATTTAAGAGATTTTACCATTCTTACGTTTCTTATTTACACAGGAGTAAGAGTTGGAGAACTTGTAAATTTAAAAGTAGAAGACGTTAATCTTGAAGGAAGATATGTAAAAATTAGAGGTAAAGGTGATAAAGAAAGATTGGTGCCTTTATCTAACGAATTGACAGCAATTCTTTCTATGTACATGGAAAAGAAAAAAAATGAAACAGAGTACCTATTTGAAAGTAATAGGCACAAAAAATTTTCTCCACTTACCATTCAACTCATGGTAAGAAAATATGCAAAACTTGCAAATATACCCAAAAAAATCACACCGCACAAACTAAGACACACATTTGCAACACTTGCCCTCGAATCTGGTATAAGCCCAATAACTATAGGAGAACTCTTAGGACACAGTTCTCTTAATACAACAATGAAATATACACACGTAACAAATAAGTTGGCAATGGATGCAGTTAAAAAAATAAGCGAGTTTACCGATCTTAAGGATATGATAACAAATAGTTAAATTTTTTGTTTATCTGATATAATAAAAGTTGCTATGGGTAAAAAATTAATGGAAATAGAACATCCAGTCTATCCTTATACCTGCGCAATTGTTAATAACCAGTTAATGGGTTTTCTTGATGAAGTAGAAGAAATTAAAAGCATAGAACTTCTTCCGGTAACATTAGGAGAGGGAAGAAGAACATTTGAAAGAAGTATTGCATTCCTTGCAACAGTTGCAATAAAAAGAATTTCACCCAAAAGCAGATTAAATATCATGCACTCAATTGGTGATGCTCTGTATGGAGAAATTGAAAATCCCATAGATAACATTTTTCCAAAACTAAAAGAGGAAATCTACAGATTAGTTAGTGAAAATAAACCCATTAACAAAATTGAACTTACAAAAGAAACTGCGATTAGAAAATTAGAAAAAGAACAACGAGTTGAAGATATAAGAACAATAGAGTTCTTAGCAAAAGATCTTATTTCGCTCTATGAACTTGAGGGAATATACATTTATTTTGCAGGGCCAATTGTGCCTTATACTGGGATGTTAAAGGTTTTTGAAATCATAGAGGCAGACGGAGGAATACTATTTTTACTTCCAGACAGGAAAAACCCAAATAGTGTAAGCACATTACAAAGCTACCAAAAACTGCTTGAAGCATTCAATGAAGGCAAAAAATGGGCAAATTTACTTGAAGTAAGAACTGTAGGAGAATTAAACAAAAGTATCATAAACGGAAAAATTTCAAACATTATAAAAATTCAAGAAGCACTTCACGAGAAAAAAATTTCAAATATTGCAGAAACAATTCTTTCAAGGAATGCAAGAGTAATTTTAATTGCTGGGCCAAGCTCTTCGGGTAAAACAACGTTTGCAAAAAAATTAGAAATACATCTACGAGTGCTTGGCTTAAAACCATTTGTGATCTCAACCGATAATTACTTTATTGACAGAGATAAAACGCCTTTAGATGAAAATGGAAATCCGAACTTTGATGCTCTTGAAGCAACAGATTCTAAATTACTAGAGACACATATTAACAAACTTCTACAAGATGAAAGTGCTGAAATACCAAAATATAACTTCATAACCGGGAAAAGGGAAAAATGGAAAACAATAAGACTTGAAAAAAACGGCATTTTAATAATAGAAGGCATACATGCTTTAAACCCAGTGCTTACAGAAAATGTGCAAGGAAACGCACTGTTTAAGATCTATGTATCTGCCTTATCACAATTGAATATTGACAATATAAATAGAATTCCAACAAGAGATACAAGATTAATAAGAAGAATAGTAAGAGATGCTCATTTTAGAGGAATCTCTCCTCAAGATAATTTAAGAAGATGGAAAGATGTTGTATCCTCCGAGGAAAAATACATCTTTCCATATCAAGAAAACGCTGACGTTATGTTTAATTCTGCTTTAATTTACGAACTTGCAGTGTTAAAAAATTTTGCTGAAATCCCGTTAAGAGCGGTAGAATACACAGAAAAGGAATATGCAGAGGCCTTAAGACTTTTGAATTTCCTTTCTCATGTACTTCCATACACTCCTGATGAAATTCCACCTACCTCAATTTTAAGAGAATTCATTGGTAAAAGCTCATTCAAATACTAAGATTCGAGGAATTTTCTAACAAAGTTTGATAGATTCGCTTTTTTCTCAATGAAAATGGGTACATTCAAAAAAAGGTCATTAACCTTTGATAAAAATCGTTTATCTTTAAACCTACCATCAAAATACACTAAGACAGTTTTTTCTTTTTTATTTATGTTATCAAGGACAAAATTCTTCGCATACAATATTGCATAATCTTCACTTAAATTAGCAACGTTAAACGGCAATTTAAATAGGTAAACTATTTTATATTCACCAATTTTAGGAAATTCATAAGAAGCAAATGTGGCAATCTTATTTTCGTTTTTGATTGCTTCATCAATCCAACTGTATTTTTTTGCAAGCTCCAATTTCATGTTTTTAAGCTGAACTTTATTTTCAAATACAAAAAGAGCAGGTTTAATATGAGATAAACTTTCAAAACTATCAAGAAACTCCTCAAAAAACTCATCTACATTGGGAGAGTGTATATACACTGGAACTATTTCAAGAGTCTTATAAGTTCCGTTATCTTTTGTAAACAACTCTTCCTTAAGAGAAGTGAAGTCTTCTAAAATATTTTTACCGTTATAAGTTAATCTATTGCTCAAAAAATAAACATTGGAGTTATTTTTTATATTAGAAAAAATCTTTTTTGGTTCTTTTTCACTTATTGTAATTGATCTTTGTTTCGAACTAATATCAAATGCTTTTTCGTGCATGTTTGTGTTTAGAAAATCGTCTTCGAAAAGTTTTAAGACATTAGAATTGGTTGAATTCCTTGGGTCTTCAAAAAGAGCCGACAGATGTCCTTTTAAATTTTCATCCAATTCAGCAATCATATTGATATCATTTTCGGAATAAACCATTTTCTCAGTGTAGAATACTTTTGGCAAGCGATAAGCTTCAAAAAAGATAACTGAATCAAATTTAAGACTTAAAAAGAGATTATACACAAAAAGAAAAGTAGACATTTTCGTTAAAACAACATCACTATCCTTTATTAGATCTAGCTTCTCCATTAGAGGGCACTTATCTTTAAGTTGACAATTCTTTGTATTACATATAGAAATATTTTTCAATACTCTGTTCTTTAAAATATGATTTGGCGCGTTTTTTAAAAGAAAGTCTTTTGTTTTTATTAAGTAAGAAGTAAGAATGGCAAAATCCATTCTAAGATCTAATGGAATCCTGTTGGGATTCTGTAAATAATTAAAAAATCTATGCAAACAAATGAAATTTTCTAAACCTGTTGCATCAAAAATTTTTAACTTTGGGAAACTTGAAATGATCTGCTCTTTAACCCCTTCAGAGTAAAAGACAATTAGAGTAAAACCGGATTTATCTATTAAGGATAAAATTTTACCAATGTCACCTTCTATATAATGGGTCTTTTTTTCTTGATTGGCATTAACTTCTTTAAAAGGCAGAGTAAGAACAGGCTCGTTCCTCTTTAATTCAATTAAATCTAAACTATCTATATCAACATCAGCAAAAAGAAAATCAAATTCTCTTGCATCCCCAATTATCCTTTTTAATTTACCAAGGTCGTCTTTTGGAAAATTTTTCTTCTCTTCAATGATTTTTTTAAACACTTCATAGAGCATTAAAGCATCATTAAAGGCCCTATGGGCTTTTTCGCTTTTAATCTTAAAAGTTGAAACGAGCTTTTCAAGACTGTGAGACTGTAATTCAGGAAACATCAAACGAGCAAGTTCCAATGTATCTATTACCCTATTTTTAACGGGCTCTCCAAAAAAGTTTTCAAGGAAAGCCTTATCAAATGAAGCATTATGGGCAACCAATACCGCATCCTCAATAAAATCGCTAAATGCTTTTTTGACATCTTCTTTATCCTGCGCTTTGTTAAGATCTTCTTGAGTTATCCCTGTGAGATTAGAGATAAAATGAGGCAAGGTTTTTGTAGACTTTACAAGAGTTTTAAATGTTGAAACACTTTCCCAATTGATGACTTTTATAGCACCAATCTCAATAACTTCGTCTTCTTCTACTCTTAAACCAGTTGTCTCTAAATCAAAAAACACAAATTTCATTTAAAGAATACTATAGTGGTCCCAGTTCCACCTTCTGATATCGTTCCAAGTTCAAAACGTGAAACCCTTTTATCCTTTCTTAAGAATTCAAAAACCGCTTCTCTTAAAGCACCAGTTCCCTTGCCATGGATTATATAAACATACGGCATTCCATTAAGATATGCTTTATCAAGGTATTTATCAAGAGCTTCAAGAGCCTCTTCCACTGTATAACCATGCAAATCTAACATAATGGGTAGACTCTCATCAAATAATTCTTTAAATTTGGTTTTCTCGGTATTTCGGACAACTTGATCCTTAGATACAAGTTGAACGTCAGAAGTCTTCAGTGTCGCCCTAATAGCACCCATTTGCACAACTAATTTGCCTTCTTCACGCTTAACCTGTAAAACAAGCCCTGTAGCCTTAAAAGATGGCACAAAAACAATATCACCTTCTTTAACTTCACCTTTATTAACTTGCTTTACTTCTTCAAAAACCTCTTCTTTTTCTTCCAAAGATTGCTCTTCTTCTTTTATTGCTTTTTTCATTTCTTGAATTTCTTTTTGGGATTTAATATAATTGTCAAGATTATCTAAAATTTTTGCCATCTTTTCTTTAGTAGCATCAATTATTTTTTGGGCTTCATCATATGCTTTTCTTAACTCCAAGCGCTTCTTTTCTTCAAGTTCTTTCAATTTCGCTTCATAAATTTCTTTTAATTTAGTTGCCTCTAATTTTGCCTGTTCTATTTCCTTTCTTTCGCCTTCTATAGCACGGTTTTCTTGATGCATTTTATTTATGATACTGTTTCTTTCAACAAAATCAGAAGGAAGTTCATTTTTTGCAAACTCTAAAACCTTACCATCTAATCCGAGCCGCTCTGCAATTACAAAGGCATGGCTTTCTCCAGGTAGACCTATGTAAAGTTTATAGATTGGAGAAAGAGTCTCTAAATCAAAACCAACTGAAGCATTCATTGCCTTAGGATATACATAAGGAAATTCCTTTAATTTACTGTGGTGAGTTGTAACAATGGTGATACATCCTTTGTCATATAAATCTTTTAGAATTGCATAACCTAAGGCAGCACCTTCCTCAGGGTCTGTTCCTGCACCTAACTCATCTAACAAAACAAGGTCTTTATCTCCTGAAAATTTAAGGATATTTACAATTTTTGACATATGAGAAGAGAATGTTGAAAGATTCTGCTCTACACTCTGCTCATCTCCTATATCTGCATAGATATTTTCAAATTTTCCTATCCTTGAATTAGACAAAGCAGGGATATGTAATCCAGACAACGCCATTACTGAAAGTAAACCCGCAGTTTTTAAAGTAACTGTCTTGCCCCCTGTGTTTGGACCAGTAATGATAAGCACTTTATAACCTTTCCCAATTTCTAAATCAATTGGAACAACTTTATCTCCAGGAATAAAAGGATTTCTTGCCTCGTATAACTCCAAAACAGGTTCTTCCTCGATAATAGGCTCAAAGGCTTTAAGTTCAAGCGAAAGCTTTGCTTTTGCAAAAATAAAATCTAAAGTGTATATAACTGCAAGTGATTTTTCTACTTGGTCAATTTTATTTCTAATTTTTTCTTCCAGTTCAAGTATTATTTTTTCTTCTTCCTCTCTTTCCTTTGAAAACAATTCAACAAGCCTATTATTCAATTCCACAACTGCCATTGGCTCAACATAAAGTGTGAGTTTACTTCCTGACTCTCCTTGCACAACGTAGGAAAAACCTGGCTTTGAATTTTGTC
The DNA here is from genome assembly GCA_036574215.1 of Caldisericaceae bacterium. Classification (NCBI taxonomy): domain Bacteria; kingdom Pseudomonadati; phylum Caldisericota; class Caldisericia; order Caldisericales; family Caldisericaceae; species Caldisericaceae bacterium. Next base: position 16,448 of record JAINCR010000023.1, on the reverse strand, counting down.
TTATGGGGATCACATAACGATCATTTCTTTTCGTAATTATCTTATCTTGAATAACATCTTCATTTTCTCTTGAATAAAGAATTTCCTGAAGAATTGATTGAATACGTAAATACGTTGTCCTTATTTCTCTTCTTATAATTGAAAGAAAAGGGGTTGCATCATCTACAATTTTGCCATCACCTGAAATCACCCGTCTTATAGCTTTTACAATTTCATCAAAACGATACAATTGTGATGTGTATTTGGACAATTCAGGATATACATCTGAATAGCTTGCGCCTATTTCCTTTATTTCAGAAAATACCAATAGCAAATCTGATATTTTTAATAGTTCATAGGTGGTAAGTAATGATAGCACTTTTATTCTTTCAAATAGTGGTTCAACATCCACAAATTCTGAAAAAGGCAAATCCCCTTCCTTTTGTAAGAAATTTTTTGCGGCAGTTGTCTCTTTTAAAGCAGTTCTAATTTCGTCAACATTTGAAAGTGGGGATAAATCCATTACTTTACTCTTACCGCCAGAAGTTATAGCTGACTTTTCCAATTTTTGAATGATTTTATAAAAATCTATTACTCTAAGTGAGTCTTTATCCATCTTACGTTCCTTATATCATTATAACAAAAAGTATTTAAAACTTCTTCTTTTTTAACCCATGCCCTTTTTAAAATTTTAATACCATATTTCATAAAATTTAAATGTCCTACACTATGCGCATCTGTGCCAACTGAAAAATACTTCACGTGAGATCTTTTTGCCTGCTTTATAAGGCCAGAACTCAAATCCATTCTATTCGGGAAGAGATTTATTTCAAGAGCCACTGCCTTTTTAGAAGCAACTTCAAAAATTTCTTCTAAATTAATTGGTATACTTCTTCTTATAAAGACTATGCGGTTCGTTGGATGCGCCAAAGTATCAACAAGGCCACTATTTAAAGCCTTTTTTATTCTGTATGTATTTTCAAAACTTGAATTACTGAACTTATGCAACCCTCCTACGACAAAATCAAACTTATCAAAGAAATCTTCTTCTATGTCAACACTTCCATTTTCTTTTATCTCTGCTTCAATTCCTTTTAAAAGGAACGGAGGGTCACCAAAACTATTTAGTCTATCAATAACTTCAAACTCTCTACGTAGCAATGCCTCATCTAAACCATTTGCAATTCTTAAAGACTTAGAGTGGTCTGTAATTGCAATAAATTCGTAATTAAGGTATCGGGCTTCTTCTTTTATTTCGGCAATAGTGGAGTTTCCATCGGAAAAATTTGAATGGACATGCAAGTCACCTTTTATATCACTTATATCGACAATATTGGGCGAAGAATTGTTTAAGGCAAAATCGATTTCTTCTTCTCCCTCCCTAACTTCGGGTGGGATGTAGGCAAGTGTTAACTTCTCATAAAATTCCTTCTCCGAATTTGCTTCAAGTAAAACCATTCCGGATTTTGCAATTCCATAACCTTTTGTAGATGCAACCTCCTGGATAAACCTATTATGCTGCTTTGAGCCTGTATAGTATTGAAGTCCGGAATAAAAATATCTCTCTGGAAGATAGTAAAACTTAAGTTTAAATGAGTTCTCATCCTTAAAAGTTATGAGGTTCCCTTTTATAGATACGAGCGTTAAATTAAAAGAAGGAATAAGAAAATTTATAAGGGCATGTTTATCAAAAGAGAATATAAAATCGATATTATCAACAACTTCCTTACCCCTCCTAACACTTCCAACCACTTCAATTTTCCCAAGATGCTGGGTTTCCGTCTTTATAGCATTTGCATAAGCACAAGCAAAAAATAAACTTAGTTCTTTTTGTTTTCCCTCAAAATAGAAAAGTGCCCTTCGAAGATGTTCTTCAAACTTTTCTCCAAATTTTCTCTTTACTAAACCATCTTTTAACATTCTTTCAAGATCAGAAACTGAGTCAATGTTTAAAAATCGGTAAATATTTAAAACATCACTCACTCTCAATGAAGGAATTTTTGCAAGATTCCTAAGTGTTTTAGGTGTTCTATACTCAAGGAGTTCCTTCTTAGGAGAATAACCCCTAATAATTATATTATCGATTTCATCTTTAACGCTTTCGGGAAAAAAATTTAGACTCCCGTAATTCCCAATAGGATAATCTAAAGCAAGTATAGTTAAATAAGCGTTCTCAAACTGTAGAGCGCTTTTAAAGTCTCCGTTAATTTCAAGCAAAACCTTTAGTTCATTTAATTCATTTGCTATTCTAAAATTATTCATTGCCTTCTTAGAACACCACTTACCTTATCTATTAAACTCTTTTCTATCTTAAGTATGTAATTATCAACTTCCTCACTTGTTAACGTTTTTTCAAATGAGACAAACTCAAGCGAGTAAGCTAAACTCTTTTTATCTTTAGGCAAAGGATCTCCTTCATAAACATCAAAAAGCACAATATTTTTTAGTTCACTAATAAAAGCTGACCTAATCACATCACGAACCTTAATCTCTTCTATGTCTTTATCGACTAAAATTGCAATGTCTCTTTTGACAGATGGATATATGGAAAATTGAGTAAACTTTTTCTCTAAAGAACTATTATTCAATAACTTTTGAACATCTAACTCACAATAATATGCATTTTGGAGAGTATTGGGGTGTATCTCACCTAAAAACCCAATAGGATCATCGTTTACTTTAATAACAGCGCTCCTATAAGGATGCAAATACGGGTAAGATTGTTTTTCAAATCTTGTCGGGATTTTTAATTCATCAAAAAGATCTTCTAAGATGCCTTTTAAGTAGAAAAAGTCGTAGTGTAGAGTTTTCTTATAAGGATTCTTAAGGATGTAATCACCTATAAGAAAAATAGAAAGATTGAACTTTTCTTTGAAACTATTTTCCTTATAAAACACCTTACCTATCTCAAAAATACCAAAATCTTTAATATTAACATTGATATTCCTCGTTGCAACTTCTAACAAAGTTACCAATAGACTCGGCCTTAAATATGCCATATCTTCCGTTAATGGATTTAAAATCTTAATTGTTTTCTCTTCATCAAATAGCATATACTTAGATAACATTGCCGAGCTAACAAGTGTCGATGTAATAACTTCATTAAGGCCGTAAGATAATAAGAAATTTCTCAAGAATGAATTAAAATCTTGAATTTTTTCAATACTTCCGCTCTTAAGATTAGAAACAATTGGAGTCTCCTTGAATTCATTATAACCTCTTATTCTTGCAATTTCTTCTATTAGGTCCTCTTCTATAGCAATATCCTGCCTAAAAGTTGGGGCATACACTGTAAATGTATTGTTAACTTCGTTAAATATATAGTCAAAACCTTCAATTTCGAAATATTTCTTTATTTCTTCTACTTTAACTTCATCACCGAGTAAACTCACAGCCTTTGAAACTCTCAAATTAATACCTTTCTTTGGATCTCTTAAATCATGTATACTATCCTTAAATAAAATACCGCCTGCCTCTTCTAATATCATTTTAGAAGCAACGTTAGAAGCATGCGGTGTAAAATCAGGGTCAACACCTTTTTCAAACAATGAAGATGCATCTGTAATAAGCCCCAAGGATCTTGAACTTACTGCTATTACAGAAGGAACAAAGTAAGCAGATTCAAGAAAAACATTCTTCGTTTCACTAGTAACTTCGGTATATTTACCCCCAATTACCCCAGCTAACGCAACAGCATTGACACTATCTGCAATCAAAAGATTTCTTTCACTTAGGATTCTTTCAACCCCATCAAGCGTTTTAATTTTTTCTCCGTCTCTTGCACGGCGTACAAAAATACCACCCTCGAGTTTATCAAAATCAAAAGCATGGAGTGGTTGTCCATACATTTTCAAGACATAGTTGGTAATATCAACAATATTATTAATAGGACGTACGCCTAACTTATAGAGTTTTGTTCTCAAGTTATAAGAAGAGTTTTTAATTTTAACATTTTTGATCAATCTACCAGAGTAAAACTTCGCACAATCGGTATCAACAATTTTAACTTCAAAAGGCGTATTTGGAAGGTTTTCTTCAAGTTGAATTTTTGGTTGCAGTTTTTCAAAATTTGCTTTTCTTCCCTCTTCTTTTGCAAGGATAATTTCTACCCATCTTGCAATACCTAAAACATTAAAGGCATCAGCTCTGTCAGGTAGTAAAGAAAATTCAAGATAAAAATCTTCAACAGGAAATACATCATCAAAATTTTTAAACAAAGGTGTATCTTCGGGAAGAATTAGTATTCCGTCTTTTTCTTGATTTGATAAAAATTCACTTTCAAGTCCAAGTTCATTATAGGAGCAGAGCATACCTTGGGATAAAATATCACCAAAGTATTTTTCCTCAATAACTCTACCATCTGAAATTCTTGCACCGACCATTGCATAAGGGACTACATCATATTTCTTAACATTCGTTGCAGCGGTTATAACTGTTTTTGTTTCGTTTTCTGACACAAGAAGATCTACTTTAAAAAGTTTTGTTCCACTAATAGGTGTTACATCTAAAACTTTTGCAGTGATAACTTTATCAAACTTCTTATCAACGTGTTCAACATGCTCAACCTCAAGCCCCAAATGGGTAAATTTCGTAGCAAGCTCGTTTGGTGAATAACTAAAATCTATTAAGTCTTTCAAAAGTCTATACGAAACTAACATCTTACCCCCCTAAAATTGTTTAAGAAATCTTAAATCATTTTGATAAAAGTACCTTATATCTGGGATACCATACTTTACCATTGCAATTCTCTCTATACCCCAACCAAAAGCAAATCCTTGGAACTCATCAGGGTCAATCCCTACATTCTTAAAAACATTTGGATGAACCATCCCTGAGCCACCCATTTCAAGAAAGCCAGTGTACTTACAAACTGGACAACCTTTACCCCCACACATCACGCAAGAGATAGAGGTTTCAGAACCTGGTTCAACAAAAGGAAAATAAGAAGGGGTAAATCGAATACGGGTACTTTCACCAAACATCTTTTTTGAAAACTCACTTAACGTTGCTTTTAAGTTAGCAAAAGAAATTCCTTTATCAACAACGAGCCCCTCAACCTGGTGGAATTGTGGTGAATGGGAACTATCAAGTGCATCTCTTCTATAGCATCGCCCAATTGCAATCATTCTTATTGGAGGTTTTAATTTCTCCATGGAGCGAATCTGCATAGGAGAAGTTTGTGTTCTTAAAAGAATTTTTTTTGCTAAATAGAAGGTGTCCTGCATATCTCTTGCAGGATGATGTTCGGGAATATTCAGCGCTTCAAAGTTGTAATAATCGTCTTCGATATCAGGCCCAGAAAAGACATCAAATCCCATAGAAACAAAAATTGATTTTACTTCCTCTATTACTTTTGTTAAAACATGAATACTCCCTCTTTGAAAATGTAATCCAGGTAGAGTAATATCTATTTTTTCGTTTAAAAGTTTAAGATCCGCTAATGAACTCTCAAGCTGTGCTTTTTTACTTTCAATAGATGATTCAATAATATTCCTAAGGTTATTTACTTTTTCGCCAAATTCTTTACGCTTTTCTTCAGGGAGTTCTCTAATTTTTTTATAAAAATCCTGCACAATGCCTTTTTTACCAAGATACTCTATTTCTATCTTTTTTAATTCAGAAAGATCTTTAATATTTTCAATTTTTTCAAAAAACTGCTTTTCAATATCTTCACTAAATTCCATAAATTACCTCCTTATCTTTAAATTTTAACATTCTAAAAAGAAAAGTCAATAAAAGATAGTAAAGAAAAATAAAAAATCCCCCCATAAAGGGGGAAAATAAAAAATTAATCTTTAACTAATAAGGCATATTTGCAATATTCAAAAGCGGAATACCAATAAAATACATGTAAAAAACAAGTATGATTAATCCAAAAATACCAATAGTTAAACCTGCTTTTAACATGTCTTTAACCTCTACATGTCCACCAGTCATCACAACAACGTTTGGTGGAGTTGAGGCAGGTAGAGAAAACGCAAGTGAAATTGCAAAAGTCGTTGGTAACATTACCAAATACGGATGAATTTTTGCTGCAATCGCAATAGAACCTGCTATGGGCATAAAAATTGATGTTGCTGAAGTATGGGAAGTGAACTGGGCAATTAAAAATCCTGTTCCACCTACAATAAATATCACCAGTAAAAGATTTGCGTGTTCTAAGAATGTTAATTTAGCACCAACGAACTCTGGTATCTTTGTTGCAATCACGGCATCTGCTAATGCAAGTCCACCACCAAAAATTAAAATTATATCCCACGGAAGGTTTTTAATGGATTCTGCCTTTAAAACCGTTTCAAATTTCTTAACATCCACAGGAATAATATAGAGAAGGAGTGCTGCAAATATTGCAATAGTAGAATCATGCACAAATTTCCCAACGTTGAGAAGTGTTGACCAACCCTTTAAAGTAAATGAACCAAAATTAATATCGACTCTGAAAATCCATAACAAGACTGTAATAATAAAAACGACAGCAACTATTATTTCTTTCTTACTCATTTTGCCAAGCTTCTGCAATTCTTTTCTAAAAATCTCTTTACTTTCTTTTAAACCAGTAAACCCTGGCTTAAAAAACACAGAAGTTAGCATAAACCAAGTAAATGGAAGGAAGAAAATTATAAAAAGTGTACCAAACTTTGAAAAATCAAAGAAAGTTAAAGTTGGTGCTTTTGGGAACATTTGTTTTGCAATACTCATAAATATAATATTTGGAGGCGTCCCTATTGGTGTTCCCATACCTCCTATGCTTGCAGCAAAAGCAATTCCAAGCATCAGTGCCGTTGCAAATGCAAAACGGCCTGCTTCAGTATCAACCGGAAGATTTTCTTTCTTTATTGAGGTTTTATAAAATTCTATTATTGATAGTGCTATTGGTAGAGCCATTATTGTTGCAGTGGTATTAGAAATCCACATCGAAATAAAACCAACGGCAATCATTATAGAAAGTATGATTTTCTTAGGTGAAGTCCCCAGTAAATTTACCAAACCTAAGGAAAACCTTACATGAAGCCCTGATTCTTCAAGTGCTTCAGAGATAAAAAAACCACCAACAAACAACATAATCTCTTGAGACATGTAGGCTTTTGCAATTTCTTTTGCATCTACAACTTTAAAAAGTGGGAAGATAACCAAAGGGAGAAGTGACGTAATAGAAAGTGGGACCGCATCTGTTGCCCACCAAATTGCCATCCATAAAAGTAGGCCAATTGTAATTTTTGCACCTACCTCCATCCCTGTAGGGGTTTTTAGTAAAAAAACAATAATAAAAGCTATTAACCCAGCAAAAAAACCAATTTTCTGCGATAATTTCTTACCTTTACCCATTTTTACCTCCAATTCCTATTTTATAACCCGCGTATAAAGCCTCAATATTCTTTTGAACACCTTCCTTGAAATGATTTTTAATTGTCTCTGTAAGTGCATTAAGACTCACAACATCTGTTAAGCCACTTATTATACCAAGGGCAACAATATTAGATGAAATTCTTTTATTGGTTATATTCAAAGCAATATCAGTGATAGAAAATACATAATTATTAAGACTCTCATTTATTCTCTTCACATAAAAATTATCAACGATGATCAAGGTAGTTGGCTTTATTTGTTTACTAAAAGTATCGTATGATTCCTGAGTTAAGATAAGCATAACATCAGGCAAACGCACTTCTGGAAAATAAATTTCCGAATCAGAAATAATCACATCAGCTTTTGAGATTTCCCCTCTTGCTGCAGCACCATAAACCTGTGATTGAAGAACATTTTTTTGGTCGTATATACCTGCTGCCTCGGCAAGAAGGATACTTGCAAGAATAATACCTTGCCCACCAGAACCTGCAAGTCTTATCTCCGTTTTCATTTTTTCACCTTCTTCACAAGTTCATAATAAGAACTTACAAATTCGGGTCTTTCTATATTCACAAACTCACCAACAACAATTCCGTCGTTAGATTCTACTGATTTGACCTTTGAAAATGGAATAGATTTATCCTTAAAGAACTTTACATACTCTGCAGGATCTCCTAAATTATTTCTTCTTCCATATTCTGTAACACAAGAAGAAACAGCTTCAATGAGTGAAAATCCTTTATGAAGCAATCCGTTTAAGATGTATTTTTCAAGCATTAGTGGATTTCCAATCGTTTCTCTTGCAACATAGGTTGCGCCTGCTGAAATTGCAAGGTAAGAAATATTCATTGGTTCTTCAATATGACCGTAAGGTGTAGTTGTAGTAAAAGAATCTTCTGGAGTTGTAGGAGAAAACTGCCCACCTGTCATGCCATAAACAAAGTTGTTAAACACGATTACAGTTAAGTCAATATTTCTCTTTGCTGCATGAATAAAATGGTTTCCACCAATTGCAGCAAGATCACCATCTCCTGTTGCAACTATAACTTGTAAATCAGGATTGGCAAGCTTTATACCTGTTGCAAAGGCGAGGGGACGTCCATGCAACGTATGGAGTGTATTAAAATTAACATAACCTGAAGACCTACCCGCGCAACCAATTCCAGACACAAAGACAATTTTTTCTTTATCAATTTTTGAGCGTTCAATTGCTCGAAGTATTGCAGATAAAACAATACCATTACCACAACCTGCACACCAAATATGCGGTAATTTATTGACACGTAAGTTATCTAAAGAGATTTCAGTATACATGATTCTATCTCCTCTGGAGAAATAATCTCTCCGTTTTCTTTTCCATAAAACTCTACCTTCTTTTTAACGATCCTTTCTACTTCAAGCACATATTGACCAAGATTCATTTCGAACACAAAAACTTTCCTGTTTAAGGCAAGGTCTGCAATAATCTTTTCTGATGATGGCCATATGGTAATTGGCCTAAATAAACCAACCTTAACACCTTTTTCTCTAAGTTCTAAAATTGCTTCTTTTGCACTTCTTGCAACAACCCCATAAGAAACTATCAAAATATCAGCATCTTCAACCAAAAACGTTTCATAAAGAAAAATTTCATCCAGGTGGTTTAATATTTTCCTTTGAAGCCTCTCCATAAGCCTCTCAGTTTTTACAGGATCAGATGTTGGAAAACCAGTATCATCATGCGTAAGACCAGTTATGTGAAAACGATACCCTTCTCCAAAATTGGCAAGAGGTGGAACCTCATATCTTGAATCAAACGGTAAATAATCTTCTTTAGGTGCCTCTGGTTTTTTTCTTTCAAAAACTATATGAGAATCTTCAACTGTTATCTTTTCTCTCATATGTCCGATTACTTCATCAGAAATGAATATTACGGGAACTCTGTATTTTTCAGAAAAGTTAAATGCCGTAAAAATTAAATCATAAGATTCTTTAACAGAAGAAGGATAAAGCGCTATTATAGGATGACTTCCATGCGTCCCCCAACGAGCTTGCATGATATCACCTTGGGAAGGATACGTAGGAATACCGGTTGATGGACCAACACGCTGGACGTCAACTACAACGATAGGAATTTCGGAAAAACTAGCAAAGCCAATGCCTTCTTGCATAAGAGAAAAACCAGGTCCAGACGTTGCTGTCATTGCCTTTGATCCTGCAAGGGAAGCACCTATTATTGCACCAATACTTCCAAGTTCGTCTTCCATTTGGATAAACGCTCCACCTATCTCAGGAAGGAGCTTCGACATTCTTTCGGCAAGGTCGGTTGAAGGAGTTATTGGATAACCAGCAAAAAACCTACAGCCAGCCTTAATTGCGCCAATTGCAACTGCTTCGTTTCCAGACATTAAACGCTCTTTCATACTGTTATCCCCTTTTTAACTATTATTGCAAAATCCGGGCAGTACAGTTCACACATGCCACATCCAATACATTTTTCTTCATTTTCAACTTCTACTTTAAAGTCTTCATTAATTCTTAGAATCTTTACAGGGCAAACAGATACACAAATTCCACAACCTTTACAGTAATCTTTATTCACTATTACTTTGTTTTTACCCATTTACATCACGTCCTTTAAAAGCTTTACAATTTCGTTAGGAATATTTGCAACCTTAATTCCTTTTGATTCAAGATAGGCAATTTTCTCATCAGCGGTGCGTGTCCCTGCCTGGACTATTGCTCCAGCATGCCCCATTCTTTTTCCAGGAGGAGATGCCCTACCTGCAATAAATGAAACTACTGGTTTATTAAAATGCTTTTCAATGTAATCGGCTGCATCTTCCTCGTCAGATCCACCTATCTCGCCAACCAATACTACGGCTTTAGTTTCTTCATCTTTTTCAAATTCTTTAAGGATATCTATAAACTTCGTTCCTATTACGGGATCGCCCCCAATCCCAACAGCAGTGGATACTCCAAGACCAGAATCGCTAATGTGTTTAACAATTTCGTAAGTTAAAGTTCCCGATCGTGAAATCACGCCAACAATTCCTTTTTTAAAGATCGAGTGCGGCATTATCCCAACCTTCGATTTGCCAACTGAAATTATTCCAGGACAGTTTGGACCAATAACCCTTACCCCCTTTAAATTTGCAAACTCATTAACTTTTATCATATCTTGAACAGGTAATCCTTCTGTAATGGTAACAACAAGTTTAATACCTGCGTTAATTGCTTCATACATTGCATCAACTGCAAATTTTGCAGGAACAAAAATAATTGAAGTATCAGCTTGAACGGATTTAACGGCTTCTTCAACAGAATTAAAAACAGGGATATCAAAAACATATTCTCCACCTTTAAAAGGAGTAACACCAGCAACAACTTTAGTACCGTAGTCTTTCATTGATTTTGTGTGAAATGACCCATCACGGCCAGTAATTCCTTGAACAATAACCCTCGTTTCTTCACCAATAAGTATGCTCATAGCATTTACCCCCTATTTGCTAATTCAACAACTTTACTTACACCATCAACCATACTATCAACATAAATTAGCGGAGTATTTTCAAGAATTTTTTTAGCAATATCTTCGTTCGTTCCTGTAAGTCTTACAACTATTGGGATTTCTACTTTAACTTTTTTAATAGCGTCTAAAAGACCATTTGCAACATCATCACATCTAGTAATTCCACCAAAAATATTTATAAGAATTGCTTTCACATTTTTATCCCTTAAAATCATCTCTATGGCACTTGCAACTTTCTCAGGATTTGAAGAACCTCCGATATCTAAAAAGTTAGCAGGAGATCCACCAAAAAGTTTAACTAAGTCCATCGTTGCCATGGCAAGTCCTGCACCGTTAACCAGACAACCAATAGAACCATTGAGTTTGATATAAGTAAAGCCTTTTGATTTTGCCTCAATTTCAAGTTTTTCCTCTTCTGTTAACTCTCTCATTGCTTCAATTTCTGGATGCCTAAAAAGTGCATTATCATCAACTACAATTTTTGCATCAAGTGCAATGACAGAGCCATCAGAAACAAGTGCAAGAGGGTTTATCTCAACAAGGTTTGCATCAATACTAACATAAAGCCTAAATAATTGTTCAAGTATTGTAGATATCTTACTTGCAACATCCCTATCAGATGTCAAAAACATAGAAGCGTTTTTAGCTTGATATGAGAACATTCCAAGAAGTGGATCTAATGGCATTTTTAGTATCTTTTCGGGGTCGTTTTTGGCTACCTCTTCAATTTCTACTCCACCTTCATTAGATACAATAAGCACATTTCTCTTACTTGACCTATCCACAGTAAAGCCTACGTAGAATTCTTTTTTAATTTGGACTGCCTTTGCAATTAAAACCTTGTTCACCTTAAGTCCCTTTATCTCCATCGAGAGGATATTACTTGTCTTCTCTTTGAGTTCTTCTTCATTACTTGCAATTTTTACTCCACCTGATTTACCACGGCCACCTGCAAGAACCTGTGCCTTTACTACTACAGGATAACCTAGTATTTTAGCTATACTCAACGCTTCTTCCATACTACTTGCAACACTTCCATCCACAACAGGAATACCAAATTTCTTAAAAAGTTCCCTTGATTGATACTCTTGTAAATTCATTTCTCACTCTCCTTTTTTAATTTTCTTAAATAAGAATACACAGTGTAGATTGAAATATTTAGTTTAGAGGCTACATACGGAACTGCATTTTTAAATGTAAAAAAATTATCCTCGTAAAGGTATTTAATTAAAGAAAAATTATCAACCCTACCGTTAGCAAACTTTGATGATACTGTAGAATAAGTTTCGGTAAATATTTCCTCTAAAGAATGTTTTTTAACTTGTTTTATAAAGATTTCCTTATTATCACTTCTGAATTTCAAAAAATTATCTACGAATTTAAGAATATTTTCAAAATTGGTAAGATCCATATTAAGACATAAAAGACCTATGAGCTTACCCTTTTTATTTCTTATTGCAATTGTTATTGAGCGAAGATTCTTCCTCTTAGGTGAAAAACTCTTATAAGGACCAAAGTAATCTAAACCATTTTCAAGTTTTTTTATGATTACTTTTCCTGCCTCAGTTAAGGAATCGCCAACTTTTCTTCCGGTAATATGGCCATTTTCTATTGCAATAATATCTGATTTATCATTAGTAATAGCATGCAAAACTATTTCAATATTTGGACCCAAAAAGTCCGCAAGTGCCTTTATAACATTTTTGTAACTATCTAAGATTTCCTCATCCATCTTCTTTAATCTTACAAAATTTTGTTATAAAATTATACAAAAAATTTGAGAATTTTCAAAAAAATTTTTATCCTATTACGGCTTTTTCTTGAATTAGCATTCCCTTTTCAAATCTATCAAGCGTAAGGTGGTTTGCTTCTTCAAGGAAAAACATACCATGCGTAATGTAGTGAGCAAGAAGTTTGCCTACAATTGGCCCTAACATGAAACCATGCCCAGAGTAGCCTGTCCCTATAAAGACATTCTTGAATGGTGTTGGTCCTAAAATGGGATGTTTATCAGGAGAAACAACATAAAAGCCCGACCAGTGCCTCATTAACCTTACAGAGGAAAGTTTAGGAAATACATTATTTAATTCATTTGAAAACTTCTGTAAAAAATTGTAAGTAAGGGTAAGATCATCTGTTTCTTCTTCGTTAGTATCTGTGCCACCAATAATTCTTCCCCTGTAGGTTTGTGTAAAATAAAGACTTCTATCTACAACCATCGGAGAAAGAAAAATTTTCAATGGTTCACTAACAACGATCTCATGTCTATAATTTTTAACAGGTATATCAAAACCAAGTTTATTTGCAAGACTTTTTGTAGCATATCCTGCTGCAATTAGTAAATTATCTAAAGTATACTCATCTTTATCGGTTTTAACTGAAATAACTCTGTCTGATACTTTGTTAAATTCAACAACACTCTCATAATCAAAAATATCAACGCCATGACTTTCAAGGAACGTATCTAAAGAATCTAACACATCCTGCGGATACGCTGAGCCATCTGATGGACACCAAGAAGCTCCAGAAACTCCCTCAAGATTGATATCAGGGACTATTTCTTTTATTTCATCTTTGGAAATAATTCTACTATCAACGCCAAAAAGGTTCTGTAAAGCAACATACTTTCTATACTCATTAACTTCTTCTTCGCTTCTAAGAAGCCAAAGGTAGCCTCCTTGCCTAAAATGGATGGGTTTTGGCAAAACTTCTTCCCATAAGCGCCAAATTTTTACAGATTCCCTCATAAGGACAATGTGCTCTTTGGTAGTAAACTGTTGCCTTATACCTGTGCCACAACGTCCAGTAGAACCAGAGCCAATGTATTCTTTTTCTATAATAGCAATTTTTCTAACTCCATTTTTAACAAGGTAGTATGCTGTTGCTAAACCAATAATTCCGCCGCCAACAACTACAACATCATAACTTTTCACTTTTTTCACTACCCCCTTTCAAAATCTATTTATATAAAATTCACAAAGTACTCATTTTTTAGGATCTTTTAAAAAAATACCAAAAGGAACCGGTGTTTCAGGAGGGCGAATAGTTATATTGCTGGGAAACTTGCCACTAAGTTCGTAAAGTATCTTTTGTAAAAGTGGTATGCAGGTTTTCCCTTGGCAAGGGCCAGTGCCTATTTTTAAATACCTTCTTAAGGATTCAATATCCTTATAGCCTTCATTGAACGCTCTTACAATTTCTTCGTAGGTAACATCTTCACAACGACAAATAATAACGTTCTTCTTATCCATTCTTCACCCCTATATTTCTTACTTCATAAATTAAAGACTTTTCTTTAAAGGAGACAGTAATTAAAGAAGAATACGTATTTTTTTCAACTTGTTTGACTCTTTTCACAATACCCGTCCCTACTCTTTTACCAGTTCTATCCAATAAATACACTTCGTCTAATACCTTTGGTAAAGGTAACATCTCATAAGGCAAAGTAATTTCGTAAGAATCTTTGTTTTTAAAAACTAAAAATAGGGCAAGCCCTGGGCAAACCTGAACACATTTTCCACACCCGATACACTGTTTATAATTTATAATAGGGATAGAACTTATGTCTTCCATTGTAATTGCCTTAGTAGGACAAGATGAAACACAAGGGTTGCATGGTATCTCCTGCACACACTCACTTATTGCAACAGGATGCACTGAAAACTCGTCTTCACTTGGAAAACTATGAATAATGTCTGATACCTCAAGATATCCTTTTTCTAAGTAATTACTCATAAGTCACCTCCTTTAAACCTTGTAGTATCTTTTTAGAAAAAGGAGTGCTTCTTAATTTTGCAAGGTCCAATTCCAATTCTCTTTTCTCTTTCTCAACATCAAAACCAAGTTTTTCAAGAATTGATAAAGAGGCAAGTTTACCTTCAAGCATTGCAGTAGAAGCTTCCTCAATACCTCCCACATCTCCTGCTATATAAAAATTTTTTACACTTGTTTCTAATTCATTACTTCTTAAAGGCACATATCCTCCCAAAGAAGGTATGTATTTCATTTCACATCCAGCTTGCGCTAAAAGTTGATAAGAAGGCTGAAGGCCTACCGACAACAAAATTGCATCAACATCTATTTCAAACTCTTTTGAAGTTTCATTAAAATTCTCATCAAGTTCAACTAAGATTGCCTTTTCTACTTTATCGGTTCCAACTGCTTTCTTAATGGTAGTTCTTGTATATATGGGAACTCCAAAACGAGTAAGCTTCGCTGCGTGCACAAAATAACCTCCAATTTTATCGCTTGCTTCAACAACTGCCTTAACATTTATACCTGCTTGCAATAACTGGTAAGAAACAATTAAGCCCACATTCCCTGCTCCAACCATTAAAACATTCGTGCCAACTTTAATACCATAAACATTAACAAGTGTCTGTGCTGCACCTGCACCCATAACATTCGGAAGATCATTTCCTTCAAAAGGAATCATCTTTTCCGATGCACCTGTTGCAAAAACTACAAACTTTGGAAATATCTTTAATAGTTCATTGTCCTTAAAGGCAAGAAAAACATTTTCCTTCGGATAAAAGGCAAAAAGAGTTGTGTTAGTAAAATAATCTACATGCAATGAGTTTAACTCTTTGACCAATGCATTTGCAATCTCTATTCCACGTGTTCCTGCTTTTTCCTTTTGTGAACCAAAAAATTTATGAGTCTGCTTAATGAGTTGCCCACCTAAATTCGGATTTTGTTCGATAAGAAGAACGTCAACTCCTTTTTCCTTAAGAGTAATAGAAGCCATAAGTCCAGCAGGACCTGAGCCAATTACTAATACGGTTGGGTAATACTCATTTTCGCTTTTTAAAAATTCGGTTGTTTTTGGTAAATCTCCTAGACCGTTTTGCCTTTTAACCCTCATGCCCTCCTGAACATTAAGGATACATGTTCTAACATTTGGAATTCCGTTTACTTCCATTAAACAAGAAGAACATTTTCCAATTGCACAAAAAAGACCTCTTGGTCTATGTAATTTAGGACTGTAAGAAAAAACATTTATCCCATTTCTGTATAGCGCCATTGCTACTGTCTCTTGAGGATACGCTTCAATGGGATTGTCTTCGAAAAAGAACGTGATTTTGTTTTTCCTTTCAAAATGAAGTATAGGATGTTCAAAAATCTCCATAGCCCACCACCTTTCTCCATGCCAAAATATTATAAAAAGAGTTTAATAAACACCAAGCCTACGTAAATCTTCCTCTCCTAATCCAAAATAATGCCCTATTTCATGCAAAAGGACTTTCCTAACCTTTGTTTCAAAAGAAATACCTTCCGCTCTTGATACCCTCAAAATAGGTTCAATAAAGATATGGATTCTATCAGGTAAAACCCAATTGTAATTTGCGCCTCTTTTGTTTAGAGGAATACCCACATAGAGACCAAAGGGAATACTATTAGTTAAATGAAGTTCATTAAGAAAGTTTCTTGAAGGAAAGTCTTCGATTATAAACTCAACATTTTTAAGATTGTTTTTAAAATCGTTAGGTAAAGAATTAATTACGTCCTTAACTATTTTTTTTACAACTAAAAAGACGTCATTTTCCACAAGAGATTATAATTGAATTGTAGGTAAAATCATAGAAAAAAGTTTGAAACCAAAATACATAAG
>JAINCR010000022.1 GCA_036574215.1 Caldisericaceae bacterium | reverse complement strand
AACACATTCGCTTTGCTCAGTGTAAACTCCGTAAATTCAGGGAGAGCCTTGAGATCTTTAATTCATGATTTTTTCTTTTTATTTGGCCAACTTTCTTAACAGAATGCAAGTTTCATCTAAAAACCTTCCTAACCTGCAAAAAACTTTTTGTTTTGCTAATTTCTCTTTTCTAACAGCTAAGTCAAACTCTTCTTACCGAAGATTTTTCAAGCTTGCCTTTCAAACCAATTAGCTTTATAAAATTTATATCCTAAGAATTCTTCAAAAAATCTATTACCTCATCAATATCTGGAAGCTCCTTTATAGGATAGACTTTTGCAAAAATAATTTTTTGGTTCTCATCAAGGATTATGTTTGCTCTTTCGGAAAAACCGTTAAAGTGTCTGAATATCTTAAAGAGTTCGGCAACACGTCCATGAGGCCAAAAATCACAGAGAAGCCTTGTTTTGTTAATACCAATATGTTTTGCCCATGCTTCCTTGCACGGAACAGAATCTACACTTACACCAACTGCAACAGTATTAAGGCTTGCAAACATTTCTTGGTGTGCTTCGAGGCTTAACATCTGTTTTTCACATACAGAAGTCCATGCAAGAGGATGAAACGATAAAAGGACTCTTTTACCTTTAAAATCACTAAGTTTAAAAGTTTGATCGTTTTGATCCTTTAGTTCAAAATCTTCAATTACTTCGCCAATTTTTACCATTTTTACCTCCTATTTAAATTAATACACTTACAGTGATGCTACAAACTGCAATAAGTATTTCGTTTGTTTTATCGTTGAATTCTTCCATTATTGTACCGTAGTCTATAAGTCCGCCTTCTTTTATTTCAATATTCAAATTATTTTTTATTGGAAATGCTTCTTTTACTTTCTCAATATCAACTTCCTTATGATGTGGCACTCCAATAACAGCGTTAATTTTAAAATCTTTAATTGGTAATTCAAGTAAGCCGATTATATAAACTCTTGAAATTGCGTCCTTTACTGCTTTTATTGCTGCGTTAGTTGAGTCTTGTCCGTGAGAATCAATTCCAAAACCAAACTCCATAACAAACCTTTTATAGTTTTCCATGCTTTCCTCCTTATTCGTATGTTTTAGGCTCTTCTTCCTTCCTTAAAACTCTTAAGGCACCTTCTGCTAAAGCCCTCATTTCAAACTCTCCTGGGACTGGTATAACCTGCGCAATCCAACCCACATAAGAAATAATATCCTTTACCAATTTATCTGAATAGCACATTCCTCCTGTAAGGATTATAGCATCAATTTCTCCTTTAAGAACAACCGACATTATACCAATCCATTTTGATATCTGAAGAACCATTGCTTCATAAACAAGTTTTGCGTATTCATCTCCATTTTCAATTCTATTAAAAACTTCTTTTAGAGAATTTGTATTTAAGTGAGACACAAGCCCACCTTTTCCTGCAAGAATACTTAATATCTCCTCTTTGGTGTATTGATTTGAGAAACACATTTCAACAAGTGATACATTTGGTATATCTCCTGCCCTTTCAGGTGTAAAAGGCCCATCTCCGTTGAGGGCATTGTTTACATCTATAATTTTACCTTTTCTATGTGCTCCTATAGAGATACCTCCACCAAGGTGGGCAATAACAAAATTGCAATCTTCGTAAGTTTTATTAAGTTGCTTTGCAACAACTCTACCCACGGCTTTTTGATTTAAAGGGTGATCTTTTGCTTGCCTTAAAATTCCTTTTATGCCTGTAATTTTATTCATAGGCTCCATTTCATCAACTATTACAGGATCTACAATAAAAGCAGGAATATTGAATTCTTTTGATAACTCAAATGCAATAGGTGCTCCCAGGTTGGAAGCATGCGCTCCGTATTTAAGCGAAAGCATATCATTTACCATTTTTTCGTTAACAATGTAAGTGCCAGATACAACTGGATGTATATTACCACCTCTTGCAGAAATTGCACTAAAATGTTTTAGATCAAAATGTTCGCTATTTAGCACATCCAAAATAGTTTCTTTTCTAAATTCAAGTTGATCGGAGATCCTTTGAAATTTTGAAAGTTCTTCCTTTGAGTGCTCAATAGTTTTAGAGAAAATGCCTTTTTCATCCTCATAAACGGCTATTTTTGTAGAGGTTGAGCCTGGGTTAATTACTAAAATTTTCATTTTTTCCTCCTCGAAATTAAGTCCTTCTTTTATAGTATATTGTGGTATATTACAAATTAAAAACTTTCCTTATCTATGCAAGAGTAAACAAAAACCATTCTAATGAAAGACTGTTTCTTAAGTTAATGGGGAAAATAAAAACAAGATTCCTTTATATTTGAAACGGATTTAGTATCGCCCTTAAACCCTCTTTTTTGAACACCAAAAGGAATAAACTGAGAGATTCTTCCTTAAATTGAAGGGTTCACACCACCCCATTAAGACTCCCCCATCTCCTTTTGTCATCCTGAACCGTCTTTGCAAAAGACCTCATATTTGAGGGGAGGTAAACAGAACCATCTTGAGGCTTCCCAAAGTAATGAAAAACCATAAAAGGATGAGATTCTTCCTCAGCAAACGGCGCCTCATCAGAATGACAGCAATGGATGAGATTCATCGCTAACGCTAGGAATGACCAAAAATGCTCTAAACAACTGAATGGGCTTTATCCTGGAATGAATTTGAGGTTTTACTTAATATGACTGTTAGGTTTTTAGCTTTATAAAAATTTTATGCTTTCACAATTATTTGTAAACGATTGTCAAACTTACGTTATAGATTAAATTTTCGTCTATATTCTCTTTTAGTGTATTCTCCAGTATGCTTGCATTTTTAAAGTCTTCTATTGTTTTTGTAAATGCCTCTAAATTACTTCCTTTTACTTCAAAAGAGTATGTATGGTTTTTTTCATCGTAGTTTAAAAGATTTGCAACTTTTTTAAGTTCTTCAATGAGTGTATTTTCCTCTGATTTATCAATCTCTAACTTTATTGCAATTTCTTTTAACATAGCAATTGAGTACTGATCTTCTTTGGAAATAAGAGTTTTTGTAGTAATAGTTTCGTTATTATAACCAACTTGAAGTTTTTTTAGAATAAGCGGTTTGGAAATAAAACCAACGACTATTATTATAAAAATACTTGCCAAAGCAAAAGAATATTTAAACAGCACCCTTCTTTTTGTCTTCTCCTCAATAATCTCAACAAAATCGGGCGCTTGCACATTAAGCAATTTTAAGCCTTCCTTCATTTTAATTAAATCATTTAAATACTTCCTATCTTCTTCACTAAGGAAAAACTCTAATTCTTCTTTTTTTATTCTTCCATCTACGTATTCGTTAATTTTATCTTTCATCGCTATTTAGATACATCAAACCATTAAAAAGTTCCATAAATTTTAAAAAATTTTTCAAAAATATCCCATATCCTCCAAAATGCCTCTCAATTTATCCCTTGCTCTTGCAAGTCGTGATTTAACAGTGCCAATTGGTATTTGAAGCATTTCTCCCACTTCTTCGTAAGATATGCCCTGAACATCAACAAGGTTTATGATTTCTCGCTCATCCATTTCAAGCTTACTCAACGCTTCATATAGTAAATTAAATTTATCACTACTTGAGGTTTGTCTTGCTTCTTTTGTTTCAAAATCATTTCTTAATTCAACTCTTTTCATCTTATTGAAGTGTTTTTTTAATTCATTTACTGCAATTCTATAAAGCCAAGTCGTCAAAGTTGACTCTCCTCTAAAATTTTTAATGTATTTGAATGCAAGTAGATATGAATCGGCAAGTATGTCTTTTGCTAATTCCCTATCATGACAGATCTGAAGTAAAGAGTTAAAAAGAAAATCTTGTGTTGATCTTACAAGATATTCTAATGCTCCCCTATCTCCTTTTTTAAGCTTATTAATTATTTCAATCTCATCCATATTAATAACTTCCCAATTGTATTATAATTAAATTATGAAAATTTTATTAGGAATCATAGTTTCGTATATTCTTGGCTCTTTTCCTTCTGCTTATATAGTTACAAAACTAAAAACAGGGAAAGACATAAGGGAAATAGGAACAAAAAATATGGGTACTGGAAATGTTTTTCATACCGTTGGAGTAAAAGAGGGGCTTTTAGTGCTTTTTCTTGATGCAGGAAAGGGGGTTCTTTCAACATACATTTCTATGAAAGTTTTAAAACTTGCACCTTACCTTGCGTTGTCTACCTCATTTTTTGCTGTGATTGGGCATGTGTATCCTATTTTCTTAGGCTTCAAAGGGGGAAAGGGTGCTGCAACAACACTTGGAGTTCAACTTGCATTTCTATATTTGTATTTTGATTTGAAAGTTTTTTTGATATTTTTTTCCATTATACTTGCAGTGTATCTTCTATTCATTGTAATGACAAAATCGCAGGTTATAAGTTTATTCTTCCTTTTCCCTCTGTATCCAATTTTGCTTTATTATTTTAGTAGAGATTTAAAAGTTTTCTTAATTAGCACACTTTTTGTAGTTGTAGTTGAATCATTCGGATTTAACACATTCAAAAGAGATTTTACGCGTTTGTATTCTTTTAGGAAGAAAAAATGAAGAAAAGAAAAGATGTTGTTCGGCTTTTTGCTCTTTTTACACTCATTGTTTTAATTGTTGGTGCCGTTTCTTTTATCATTTCTTTTGGAAGTTCAACAAATGAGCATGTTTACAGTGTATCAATGTATTTCTACGACCCAATTGCAAAAGAACTTGTCCCCAAGAAGATAGACTTTCAAGGGACAGTTAATTTTGTTGCAAGAAAAGTTTTTGAAGTTCTGAAAAATCCAGAAAACCCAAATGATTTTCCAACTCTTCCAAAAGAACTTTCACTAAACTCTGTAGAATTTAAAGATGGCGCACTTCTTTTGGATATTAATACTGCAAACGTTATTCTCACACAAAAGGAAGAGTTTATTGCCTTTTTAAGCCTTGCAAATTCTTTAAAAACTATCGATGGAGTAAATGAAATAAAATTTTTGATAAATTCAAAACCCTCGGATACATTTATTAGATATGTTAAAATTGATAAAGTTCTTTCAAACTTAGTTTCTACAATTCCAAAATTTAGAAGCGTATACCTATACTTTCTTACACCAGACTTAAATAATCTTGCCGTTGAAAAAAGAGAAATACTTGATAGTCCTGACCCTGTTTTTCTTATTAAGGAAATTGTAAACGAACTTTTATATGGTTCAAGATTAGGACTTGTAAGTCTATTACAAAAAGATTTTATAGAATCTTATCAATTGAAATCTTTTGGGATTGTTGAATTTAATTTTACAAGCAAAATTAACGAACTTTCTTTGGGAAGTTATACCTCCAATTTGTTAATCTTAAGTATTGTAAATTCTTTAACAGAAATACGGGATGTGCAAGCTGTTCAATTTTTGGTTGAGTCAAATAAAGTGGACGACCTTTTTGGTAGTGTTAATACTTTAGATCCAATAAGGAGATTTGCTAAATCCTATGACTCTAATTTTGTAGTAACTTATTTTGAATACAATTTGAATGAAGATTCAGTTTATGTTCCCGTTATTAATCCAGTAAAAAATATCGAATTTGTTAAGGCATTCAATTTGCTTTTAACTCCTCCCCAGGGCTTAAAGACTTCTCTTTTATATGTAAATTTAGAAAGTATGAGGTTTAAAAACAATGTTTTAGAAATTACGCTAACACCTAAAAAGTTGCTTGATGCAAGTTTAATTGATGGAATTAAGATGCAACTATTTCTTACGTATAGAGAATTTGAAAACATAAAGGAAATTGATATAAACTTAGGTGAGGAGGCGTTTATTTTAAAAAGATGAAATACGTCGCAAAAGGGATTTGGGTAGATGGGAAAATTTTAGAAGATTATGGTTTTGAGTGTTCCGAGACCTTTCAAAAGTTTCTCCCAATTGAAGAATTAAAAGGAAGTAGTGATGTAATATCTTTAGATGGCTTTGTGTACCCTGCTTTTATAGAATCGCATGCACACATTAAAGAATTATCAAACGTCCTCTCCTATATTGACGGTAGTTCAAAAACTTTTAAAGAAATTAAGGAGATTATTTTTAAAAGCACTGGGCCTGTTTACATTTTCAATGTTGATTTTAACAATCTTCAAGAAAGTAATTTTAGAGATCTTTTTTACTATGATAAAGATGTTTATATACAGAGTAAAGATGAACACTCGGTATTTGTTTCAAAAAAATTCCTTGAGGACTCAAAAGTTAGTATTGACCAAATTCCTAAAGACAGTCTTGGTTTTTTTAAAAATGAGTTTTTAGGGATATTTAAGGACTATGGTATAGAAGCAGTAAAACATCTTAAAAGAGTGGTATTTACTAAAGAGCACCTTAAGAAGGTGGAAGAATACTTTCTTTCAAGAGGTATTGTAAGTATAACGAATTTCGATTTTGATGTGCATAGTGTTCTAAAGAATAACCCGTCACGATTGAGAGTTTTACAAGGTATTGCAAAAGATTATCTAAAAGATTTTATGCAAGAAGGCATTAAAACTTACGATGGTGATAACAATTTTAAATGGGGACCTTTAAAAGTATTTCTTGACGGTTCCCTTGGCTCTCAAACGATGGCAATGGTTGATAATAAACCATTCAAGGGCTTACTTCTCATGGATTTTGAAGAACTTGAAGAAATCGTTCATAAAGCAAATGAACATGGTATTTCTGTTGCAGCACATGCTATTGGCAGTAAAGCAGTCCATATTGCAATAAGTGTATATAATAGAATAAAGCATAGTGGGATTTTAAATAGAATAGAGCACTTGCAGTTCATTGATGAAAACGACATTGTTTTGTTAAAAGAAACACCTTTTATACCTTCGATGCAGCCACTTCATGCAGTATCAGATGAAGGACTTTACAAAAAGTTCATGGGAAATTATAAACTTGCTTACGCTTGGAAGACTGTGGTTTCTTTAAAGGATTTCGCTATTTTTGGCTCCGATGTTCCCGTAGAAGATGCCTCTATCTTTAAAGGGCTTTTTGCAAGTATCAATAGGTCGTTTTTAAAAGAAGAGAGTATACCACTTTCAGTTGCAATTAACGCCTATACAGAGTGGGCAGGGCTTTATAACTTTTTAGATAAAAGAGGAAAAATTAAAGAAGGATATCTATCAGATTTTGTAGTTTTGAAGTATCCTATAAAAGAGGATAATTTACTAACAAATGAGGTTATGTTAACAGCAAAAGGGGGTGAAGTAGTTTGGGAGAAATAGATAGAAAGGTGCTTGCAACAATAGTAAAAGATAATTATCTTTTTACAAGGGCCCTTGCAGAAGGACTTGAGAAAGAACTCTTTGAAACGAAAGAAGAGCAAAATCTATTTGACTATGTCTCTTCAAAGTATTCTAAAAGTAATACTTCTTTGGACATTGAAATTCTTAGAGAAACAATTCAAGAAGATGGAATGCTTTCAAATAAAATGGAAGAACTTCTTGATAGTATCTTAAAAGAAGAGCCTTTAACCTTGGAAGGACTTTTCACTTTCATTGACGCACTCAAGAAAAGATATGCAGAAAAAACACTTTTAAGTGTTTCCAAAAAAATTGAAGGTTATGTGAATTCAAAGACAAAAAGCACCGATATTATAGAATTTACAGGAGACATCATAAACTCTTTAAGAGAAATTGTTGTAGGTCGTTCAAAAAGAAGAATCCTTCCTTTAAGAAGCTACCTTGTGCGTTTTATGGCAGAACTTGAGACAAGGGAAGGACCAATAAACCCAATTTTAGGCTATTCTCTTGAACCGTTTTCTTGTCTTAATGAGAGCTTGTCTGGTGCAAGAAGGGGTTTTTATTATGCTCTTTCAGGTGCTCCTAGAAGAGGAAAAACTAACATCATGCTTAAACTTGCAACAATGATTGCCCAAAATGAAAAGATACCTGTCCTCTACTATTCATGGGAACAAACTGAAAGAGTCCTATTCTTAAGAGTTCTATCTCAAGAAACTCTTATCCCCCCGTTCTTACTTGAGACCGAAAGTATTTTAAATGATAGTGTCTTACGGGAGCGTTTTAACTACGGATATACTAAGGTTGAAGAAATCATGAATTACATGTATCTCGTTGAAGGAAGAAGGGAAGATACCGTCAACAAAATAAGGAGCCATGCACTCTCAATCATGCAAGAGAATGCTACTGATAAAATTGCCATATTTATTGATTATATTCAAAAGGTCCCCACTTCTATTTTGTATCAAGATCTTGCCCAGCAAGTAGATGAGGTTTCAGGTGGACTTGCAAATTTATCTACAGAGTTGAATGCGCCAATTTTTGCAATTTCCTCCTTTGATAAAGAAGGAGCAAAGTTAGATACTGAAGAAAGTAAAATAAGACCAACTATGTTTAACTGCTCAGGTGGTGGTGATATTGAATACGATGCAGATGTTGCTATGGTAATTGTTAAAGATTTTAAAGATACAAATGTCCTCTATGAAAAGATTTATAATGCTTCAAAGGAAGGGCGTATTGACCCAAATAGAATTCCACACTTTGATATATTAAATTTGTATATTGACAAAAATAGAGATGCTCCTTTTGGTGGGAATACTGTCATTCAATACTTATTTCTCATTGAAGACAACTCCCTTGTTGAGATTGGATATAAGGATGTTAAAGAGGAGCGCACCTATGCAAAAATCTCAAGGATCTTTGAATGGATGCTTGAAAATGGTTATCTTGTGCCGATGAGATAAATGAAAAACGTTGTTCTTCTTATTATTGGTAATGAAATTTTAGAAGGTTTAAGAAAAGATAAAAATTTTGCAATTGCAAAGGAAAAATTGAAAGATGTTGCAAGGTTGGTTGCTTTGCTTTTTGTAGGTGATGATATTGTGTCCCTAAAAAGGGCGTTAAAGTTTTCTAAATCTATTGGAGATATCATTATAACTTCAGGCGGATTAGGGCTTACTCCCGATGATATAACTCTTTTAGCAGCCTCTAAAGCCTTTAATATTCCACTTAAAAAAACGGAGAAGAAGAAAAAAGTTGTGCTTAAAAATTTGTCGAAATTTGATGAAGGCTTTTATTCAAAATACATCGAAGAGCTTTCCTTAGGACTTAAAGGTGCAGTTCCTTTGGAAAATCCTAAGGGAGTTGTAGCAGGAGAAAGAATGGACATCGGAGGGAAAGTATTTTATATCCTTCCAGGAGTGCCAAATGAGTTTGAGGCCATGCTTGATATCGTTATACAACAACTAAAACCAACAAAGGAGTTTCAACAGGAAGCAAGCTACAACGTTTTTGAAAAAGAGGTAAATCTCATTAGAGTTTTAAGGAACGTTGAAAAAAAATTTAAAGTGCAAACTGCATCCTACCCTCCTATAGAAGCAGGTGAAACTTTAAAAATTATTTTAAAAAGTAAGTTGAATACTTCTTTTAAAGAATCAATAACCTATTTTGAAAATTATCTAAAGAAGCATAAAATAAAGTTCTATAAACTAATAGATTAAGCCCCAACTACACCTTAGCTCCACCTTCTAAGAGGTATTTTGGAGTTAAAGGTGCTCCTATTAGCACCTTATTAAGGTAGTAGTTAGGGTACAAATATTTTATTTAAAAAAAAGAAAATACAAATTAAAATTTTTCGTTTGTGTTATAATATTTTGCGATTTTAGGAGGTTAAAATGGGATTGGTAAAAACAACAGAATTATTTAAAAAGGCGTATAAGAAGTACGCAATTGGTGCATTTAACGTGAATAATATGGAAATTCTTCAGGGAGTTATTGAAGCAGCAAAAGAGGAGCGATCTCCTGTTATCTTGCAAATCTCTAAAGGTGCACGAAACTATGCAAAACTTGTGTACCTTATGAAACTCATTGAGGCTGCAGTAATAGATGCTCCAGAAATTCCTATTGCAGTTCATCTTGATCATGGTGATTCCTTTGAACTTTGTAAAGAAGTTATTGATGCAGGCTTTACTTCGGTTATGATTGATGGATCACATTTACCTTTTGAAGAAAATATTGCTATTACAAAACAAGTAGTTGATTATGCACATTCTAAAGGTGTTGTTGTAGAAGGTGAATTAGGTAAGCTCCAAGGTATAGAAGAGCATGTTGTCTCAAATGAAGCTGTTTATACCGATCCAGATAAAGCAGTTGAGTTTGTTGAAAGAACTAAAGTTGACTCTCTTGCCATTGCAATCGGAACATCTCACGGAGCATATAAATTCAAAAGTGAACCTAAACTTGATTTTGATAGACTTCAAGCGATTGCAAGTAGATTAGAAGGGTTTCCTTTAGTATTGCATGGTGCTTCATCTGTTCTTCCCCAATACGTGCATAAGATTAACCAGTACGGTGGGAATATTGGAGATGCAAAAGGCGTTCCAGAAGATATGTTAAGAAAAGCAACTACTATGGGAATTACCAAAATAAATATTGACACTGACTTAAGACTTGCTCTAACTGCAACTGTAAGAGAAATTTTTGCAACACACCCCGAAGAGTTTGACCCAAGAAAGTATCTTGGACCAGCAAGAGATGAAATCAAAAACCTCGTTAAACACAAGATAAGAGATGTTTTAGGCTCTTCAAATACCATATAGTATTTCATTTAGTATCTCTAACGTAGGATTTAATCCTCTATAGCCTGCCTCATGAGTCAGGCTATAGAATTTTTTTGCCATATATAAAAAACCTCTTCTCAAATTTCCTAATATTTTAAAAAATTAATAAAAACCTATGTAAACTAATTAAAAACATATGTTGTTATGAGGAATAATTTCTAAAAGAATAGATTTCCTATTTTTTGCTATTGTAAAAAGTGTAGAATATGCTATTATAGGATACTATCTAATAAAGATAGAATTTTTAAGAAGGTTGGTATTTAAAGAATGGAAAAATTAACAGGAACAGTAAAGTGGTTTAACGCTCAGAAGGGTTTTGGTTTCATCGTCCCAGATGATGGCAGTAAAGACCTCTTTGTTCACTTCTCTTCAATTTTGTCCAATGGTTTTAAAGCCCTTAGAGAAGGCGACAAAGTTGAATACGAAGTTGAAAAAACTGATAAAGGTGCAAAAGCTATTAACGTAAGAGTTATATAGTTAACCGGTTATCCATGAAAAAGGCTAAGCTTTTGCTTAGCCTTTTTCATTTTATAATACCTAATTTCTTACCTACCTTTTCAAATATCGATAATGCTCTATCAATTTGTTCCTCCGTATGTGTTGCAATATAGCTTGTCCTAAGAAGTGAATCGTTAGGTGCAACCGCGGGAGGTAAAACTGGATTGACATACACACCACTGTCAAAAAGCTCCTTCCAAAACATCACTGTTTTCCAACGATCTCGCACGTATACCGGAATAACTGGGGTATTGCTATTTCCTATGTCAAAGCCTAATTCCTTTAACCCCTTTCTCATTCTATTTGCAACGCTCCATAAATGTTCAATTCTTTCAGGTTCGGTTTCCATTACTTCAAGTGCGGCAAGCGCAGCATAAGCAGAAGAAGGAGTCATTGCAGCAGAGAATATAAAAGGTCTTGCATAATGCTTAATGTAGTTAATTACATCTTTTTCTCCTGCGATGAATCCTCCTAAACTTGCAAAAGATTTGCTAAAAGTTCCCATAATAAGATCAGTCTCTTTTTCCAGGTTGAAGTAGTTTGCTGTGCCTCTTCCATTTTTTCCTAATACGCCTATTGAGTGTGCATCATCAACCATAACTCTTGCGCCGTAATTATCTTTTAATTTAATAATTTCTGGAAGTGGAGCAATATCCCCTGCCATTGAATAAATTCCGTCAACGATAATGAGTTTTCCTGATTCATCGGGAATTTTTGAAAGAACTCTTTCAAGGCTTTTCATATCGTTATGATTGAAACGGGCAAACTTTGCTTGTGACAGTTTCCATCCGTCTACAATGGAAGCATGATCTTCTTTATCCATGATTGCATAATCCTTTGGAGTAAGAAGTGCAGAGATTGTGCCAAGATTTGTCTGATACCCTGTTGAGAACACAATTACCGCCTCTTTCTTTAAAAATTCACTCAGTGCATCTTCTAACTGTCTATGGATTTTTAAGGTTCCATTCATAAATCTTGAGCCAGTTGCAGATGTTCCGTATTCATCAATCGCTTTTTTTGCTGCCTCTTTTACTTTCGGATGGTGCGTAAGTCCAAGATAGTTATTTGAACCAAGCATTATGAGTCTTCTTCCATTTATTACAACTTCTGTGCCTTCTGTTTCTTCTAACGGGAGAAAATATGGGTATAGCCCTTTCTCTTCAGCAATTTTTACATCATAGAGAGGGTTTCCAGGACCATAATTTTTACATTTTTCAAATAAATCCATTTTTTGCCTCCTATTCGTTTTATTTTATTGTTTTTTATTATTTTTGCAAGAAAGAAATATTTCATATTTTGTAATTCCATTAATAACTGTGTTTTTAGTAAGACTTTTATGGTTTTTTTGGTTTTATTTCGATTTAAGGTTCAACTTTTTTTTGCTACTTCTAATTAATGTTTCAATATTTCCATTTAGTCAATCCATAGTAAAGTCATAACGGCATTTATAACATTTCGGTAATCACGAGAAGGTAGATTTTGCATTTACGGTGTCATTCTGCACTCTTTTCCTTGACGAAGTCAAGTGAGCAAACGAAGTGAGCGAGGAAGAATATCACCCTTTTATATTTTTTGGGGAGTATTAAGGGGTTAATGCCTCATTCGTAAATAATAAACTAAAAAATCCTTTTGTTTAAGTATATATAAAAGTGGTGAAACTTTTTACAATTTGCTAAAAAAGAGCTTAAGTTATAAAATAATGAAAATGGAGGTAATAAATGAAAAAAGAAAAAATTTTAATTGGTATCATCTTCTTTCTTTTGGTTACAACGTTTATTGTAAGTATCGCTTTTTACCCATATCTTCCTGCAAAAGTCCCAACACATTGGAACTTACAAGGAGAAGTCGACGGCTACATGTCAAAGTTTGGAGGAACATTCACTGCTCCTTTTATAATGCTTGGGATTGTTCTCATTTTGCTTTTAATTCCAAAAATCGACCCTTTAAAAGAAAACGTTAATAAGTTTAAGGACTATTACTATGGATTTATTGTGGCATTTTTAACATTTATGTTCCTTGTGCAACTGCATACCTTCTTGTATACTCTTATGTAGACTACCAAAAAGAAGGCAAATAAAATTAAACCAAATCACAGGAAGAATTAGAATAATCATAAACAAATGCTAACAATATAGAAGTATCTGAAACTCTACATACTTTGGGAGAGATTACACTATCCAAACTATAATAAAAAGTAAAAAATCAATATAATAATATTATGATTGCAAGATATATTAAAAAAGATTACCTTTTGCAAGAACTTGTTGATGTAGGCATAGACCCACAATCCCTACAGTTCTTTATACCAAAAGCAGAAACTCTTATTTTTAAACTACACGACGTTGATGCAAGGGGAGCAAACATCTTAAAGCAAGAATTTCTAAGTGCAGGTGGCGACGTTGCCATTAATAAGCATGTTGCCTCATTTAAGACAGAAAAAACTGATATTATAACCATAGGAACACCTAAAGTCTACAAAACTGTTATCGATAAACTCACCTTGGAGCCATATTTTGGTTTAAAGGAAGTGAAAGTTGCCCTTTTAGATGCAATAACCCAAAAGAAGATGAAGCCTTTTACAATTAAAGGCAGGGTTTTTGATTTCGAAAAAGATTTTTTTGTAATGGGCATACTGAATGTAACTCCAGATTCATTTTCTGATGGAGGAAAATATACCAATCTTGAAAGTGCGTTAAAAAGAACAGAAGAAATGGTAAACGAAGGAGTAGACATCATTGATGTTGGTGGTGAATCAACTCGCCCAAATGCTGAGCCTGTAAGTATTGATGAGGAGTTAAAGAGGGTTATTCCAATCATAAATGAGTTATCAAAGAGGTTTCCTACCATACCTATTTCTATAGATACTTACAAAGCAAAAGTTGCAGAAGAGGCAATTAATTCTGGTGCGGATATTATTAACGATATAAGTGGCCTTAGGTTTGATGAGAACATGGTTGACATCGCCAAAAGATATGATACTCCAGTTGTGGTAATGCACATAAAAGGCACACCTAAAAATATGCAAAAAAACCCTACCTATGAAAATCTCATGAAAGAACTCCTTGAGTATTTCGATGAAAGGATTAAAAGCCTCAATTCTTTTGGAATTTCAAAAATCATCATTGACCCTGGTATTGGTTTTGGAAAAACAAGAGAACATAACCTTACTATTTTAAATAGGTTAAGTGAATTTAAAATTTTTAATGTGCCCATCCTTATGGGGCTTTCAAGAAAATCGTTCATTGGACTTACTCTTGATAGAAGCGTAGATGATCGGCTGTTTGGCACAATTGCTTCCAACGCCTTTGCCCTTTTAGAAGGTGCTTCAATTTTGAGGGTGCATGATGTAAAACCGCATGTAGATTTAATAAAAATGATCAAGGCAATTAAAAAAGAGGGGAATTAAAGAAAATGAAAAAAAATGTTTTTGCTCCGCTAATTTTTGTTTTTGCTTTATTAATACTAACTCCGTTAAAAACAGTTTTTGCTAAGGACTACTATTTTCCAAGGGTAGCTGTAAATATTACCATCGAAAAAGATGGAAGTTTTGTAGTGAAAGAAGAGCGCACTTACAAATTTGAGGGGAGCTTTAGTTGGGCAACTTATACACTTGATAAGAAAAATTTCGATAGGATTGAAGACTTTTCAATTGCAGATGAAAACGGGCCTTTTGAAAGAACAACTACTGAAACAAAAGAACCTTCTACTTTTACCTTCAATGAAACTCCATATAGATACGAAGCAAAATTCTTTTATAGAGCTTCTAACACAGAAAAGACTTTTACAATTTCATACAAAGTCATAGGTGGCATAAGGGTTTATGAAGATGTTGCTGATTTCTATTGGAAACTCGTTGGCACTGGTTGGGATAAAAAAACAAAATTATTAGAAGGATACGTTTATCTTCCAGAGCCCCTTCAAAATGAATCAGATTTGAAGGTTTTTGGACATGGTCCAACCAACGGGATAGTCCAAAGGATAGATAGTAATGGTGCATACTATAAAGTAGAAAATCTTCCTGCAAATACTTACGTTGAAGCAAGGGTAGTATTTCCATCAAACATCCTTGAAACTTCAAACATAATAGAAGAAAATGCATACCAAAGAATCATAGATGAAGAACTTGCTTTAGCAAAGAAGACAGAGCAAGAAAAGTCAATCTTGAGAACTAAATTATTTTCTTATATCTTCCTTTGGCTTGCTTTTCTTGGATTTTACCTTTACCTTTTCTTTAACTTTGGAAAAGAACTACCCCCAAAAAGAGAGATTATATATTATAGAGAGATTCCAGAAGACCTACCGCCAGCGATCGTTGGGTATTTGTTGAAAGCAGAATTAATAGATGGTAGTGATTTAGCTGCCTCCATCCTTTATTTAGTCAAAAAGGGTTATATTAGACTTGAAGTGCAAGAAGAAGATAAAAATTATATTTTGTTTAAGAAAACAGAAAAAGTTACGTATTTTTACAGAACAGAAAAATCCATTTTGGACCTTCCTCCACACTTAAAACTTGCATACGATTTTCTTTTCAATGTAGTTTCTGAAGGTAATGGTTTTACTTCAACAGATGAAATTAAAAAATTTTCAAGAAAGAAAGGAAAAATTGGATACGAATTTTTCAAGGATTTTTCAGAAGCCGTTAAAGAAGA
>JAINCR010000021.1 GCA_036574215.1 Caldisericaceae bacterium | reverse complement strand
ATAATGCTTTCAATATGCTCTTTTATCTCATTGATCAGTTGTTCTTCACCAACAATAAAAAATAACTCTCTTTTTGCGGTAGCAAGTTCGTAATTGATTCTTATAAAGCTATCCAAAAAATCTTCTTTAGGGAAATAGAAGAGTGATTCTTCAAAAAATTCAATTGCCTCATTAAGAAGTTCAACTTTTTCTTGTGTGTCTATGCTCTTTAGTCTTGATGCGTTGAGTAAAAGGCTTCCTATATTAAAAAGTGTTGCACCGTAATCTTCTTGCGACCTATCTTTGTATAATTCAAGAGTTTGTTCAAAATAAGTGCGTGCCTCTTTAAAATACTTGATGTCTCCTTTAATCATGCCAACTTCAAATGTAGCCAAAGCAATATGTGATTTTGAGGAAGCAATATCAAAAATATCTTCTTGTTTAAAGTATTCAAGAGCATTTTTAAAGTTCTCAATTGATTTTTTAAGGTAGTCTTCTTTAACTGTTTCTTTATTTGCTACCAAATTAGCAAGAAAATAGTAGGCAACACCTAAACCATGGTAAATAAAGCCAATAATTCTTGTGTCTTCTTCCTCTAACGAAAAAGCATTTTCCAGTGCTTTTTCAAAGTAGTTGATTGCTTCTTTAAAGTGTTCCTCTTTTTTGTCTTTAAAGGCAAGTTGGGTATTTGCAAGGTTGTAGTAAAGTTTTGTTAAGTTTTCATTTTTACCGTAATCTTTTGTTAGTTTTATTGCGTTTAAATAGTGTTCAGTAGATTTTTCAAGGTTGTATTCTGTATCTTCAAAGTGTGCGAGTTTGTAGAATATAAAACCTTTGTTTGATTCAACCTCGGCAAGGTCAGGTAGGGCGTTTACTTTTCTAATAATTTTTTCTGCTTCATCAAAACTTAAAAGGGCGTTTATTATGTTATCTTTTTCATTTTCGTAATCGGAAAGTAGAATATACGAAAGGCCCAAATTCATATAAATACGCATTTTCTCATAAGAAGATTGGGTCTTTTGTAATTCCTCTCTCAGTGCTAAAATTGAACTTCTAATTTCGTCGTGGTTTTCCATTAGCATTTTCCTCCAATTAAATTATAGTTTAAGTAAAAGAATTTTTAAAGAGATTTCTAAAAAAGCAGTAAACATTCTTGTCATTTTAACAAGGTAAAACCCTTGCTGTCATTCTGACGAGGCGCCCTCCATGGTCATTCTGCACTCTTTTCCTTGACGAAGTCAAGTGGCGTAAGCCCGAAGAATCTTTCTGTTTATCACTTTTGGTGTTTGGGGAAGTTTTGAGGGGGTGGTGCTTACTCCATCAACTTCAAGATCCTTCGCTATCGCTCAGGATGACACGGAAAAAGTGGCTCAGGATGACAAGGAAAAAAATAGCGCAGAATGACACGGAAAAAGGGGCTCAGGATGACAAGAAAAGTCGCTTAGGATGACAGAGAGGAAGGGGGGAGCCTTGAGGGGGTATACCTTTGGTGTCATTCTGACGAGCGAACGTAGTGAGCGAGGAAGAATCTCTCCGTTTATTTCTTTTGATTTTAGGGGAAGTCTTGAGGCGGCGTCGTTTACCCCCTCAACTTATCAAACACTCCCACCCTTTTTTAACGTCCATACACCCTTGACAATAAGACATATTTCGTGTAAAATGGATTTGAAATAAATAAACATTTATATATAGCAAAGGGATAGATAATGGAAGGAATATTTGATTTCTGCAATAAAAAAAAGAACTTTTTTGTAGCATCTGTTCTGGGTGTAAGGCAATTTATTACCTTTTATGTGCTTCACCTTGTTTATGATAAGCCGATGTATGGAGAAGCAATCTCAAAGGATGTTTCAAATCTTCTTTTAAACTTATGGAAGCCAAGTCCCAGTTTTATGTACCCAATTCTTAAAA
>JAINCR010000020.1 GCA_036574215.1 Caldisericaceae bacterium | reverse complement strand
GGATTGGATTCTCAACTTGCGTGTTTAATTTTAAAATCGCAAGGAATTGAAGTTACACCAGTATTTTTTGAGACATATTTTTTTAAGGCAGAACCAATCAAACGATTTGCAGAAGAAATTGGTTTAGAACTGAGGATTGTAGATATAAGTGAAGAACACTTAAAAATCGTTAAGAATCCACAAAATGGCTACGGAAGGTTTATGAATCCCTGTATTGATTGCCATATGCTAATGATCAAAAAAGCAAAAGAGATAATGGAAAAAGAAGGGTATGATTTTATAGCAACAGGAGAAGTTTTAGATGAACGACCTTTCTCGCAAACAATGAACGCCCTTAAAAAAATTGAAAAGAGTTTAAATTTGGGAAACAAAATCCTTCGTCCACTCTCCCAAAAAGTTTTAGAAGAAACAGAAATTGAAAAAAAAGGCCTTGTAAAAAGAGATTTATTACTTGATATAAGAGGAAGATCAAGAAAAAAACAATTGGAACTTGCAAAAATGTTTAATCTTAAGGAATTCCAAAGTCCTGCCTCGGGATGTATTCTTACAGACCCAGAATATGCAAAAAGGCTTAAAGAAATTAAAAAACTAAACGCAAACTTTGACAGAAACGATTCTATTATAATAAGAAATGGGCGAATATTTATAGAATCTCAAACCGTATTTATTGTAGGAAGAAACGAACTTGAGAATAAAAAACTCCTTGAACTTTTAAAAAAAGAGGATATTTTACTTGTCCCAGAATTTCCTGGACCAACTGTGCTTATAAGAAATTTCCAAAGAGAAGTTAATAAAGAAGAAGTTGAGAAAGGTATTGAACTACTTAAACAATTTTCAAAGAAAGCACCAGATGATTACTATCAAAAGATTAAAATAATAAAAGGGGGATAACCCCCTTTACCATCTTAAATAACAAAAAATAAACACTACTTTTTGATTACTTTTTCTATTGCCTTATCAAGAACCTCAAGTCCTTCTTTAAGTTGTTCATCAGTTATAACAAGAGGAATCAGTAATCGGATAATATTTTTATGTAAGCCTGCACCAGCAAGTAAAACACCGTTTTTAAGTGATTCTTGGATGACAGCACCACATGTTTCGGAATCCGGTTCCCAACTATCACCATCTTTTACAAACTCAATTGCTTGCATTGCTCCAACGCCCCTTACATCTTTTACAACAGGATACTTCTTTTGAAATTCTTCAAATTTTTCACGGATGATCTTACCTAAATGGACAGCTCTGTCAAGAAGTTTTTCACTTTCTATCATTTTAATTACTTCAATACCTGCAGCACAGGCAACAGGGTTGCCGCCAAAAGTTGAACCAATAGAACCTTTTGGAAGAGAATCAAAAAATTTCCTATTACCTACCACAGCAGAAAGAGGCAAGCCAGCAGCAATTGACTTTCCAAGAGAAATAAGATCGGGAACAACACCCCAATTTTCTACCGCAAAGAATTTTCCTGTTCTACCATAACCACTTTGAACTTCATCAGCAACAAACAAAATACCATATTTATCACTTACTCTTCTAATCTCCTCTAATAATCCAGGTTGAGGAACATTAAAACCACCTTCTCCTTGTATGGGTTCAATAACGATAGCCGCAACGTCATTTGGGTCTACTGTGTCAAGAAGTAATCTTTCAAAATCTTTGGGTGTGTACTTATTTCTATGTATGTTTGGTCTAGGTAATCTGTGAACATCTGAAGCAGTGCCAAAAATATACTTATAGGGTGTTGGTCGGTGCGTCATTGTCATTGTAAGCAAGGTTCTACCATGAAACGCACCATCAAAAACTACAACACCTCTTCTTTTTGTATAACCACGAGCAATTTTCACAGCATTTTCCACTGCTTCTGCACCTGAGTTAAAAAATGCAACTTGCTTTTCAAAATTACCTGGAGCTCGTTCGGCAATCATTTTCGCAAGTTCTGCATATGGCTCATAAGGAATTGAAGTAAAATCCGTATGGAGAAAACGCTCACTTTGTTTTTTAATAGCTTCAACAATCGGTTTAGGAGAATACCCCACAACAAGGCAACCCCACCCCCCTGTAAAATCTAAAAACCTATTGCCGTCAACGTCTTCAACGACTGCGCCTTCTCCTTTTGCAATGAAGAAGTTTGCAAGTGGTTCAAGGGGGGATGCAACAAAAGTTTCTTTTTTCGTAAAGATTTCACGGCTCTTAGGCCCTGGAACCTCTGTTTTAATTAAAATGCTTCCCATTTCGGCCTCCTTCCTCCTAATTGTACCAAAAACCTAACTTATAAGCAAGTTTTTAAAATTTTCTTAACAAAGAAGGAAAAACCTATTAGTTAAACAGTCTTAATAGTTTTTATTCTTCTTTTGCGGTAGGATTTTCACTTTCTTCGAATTCTTCAGTAAAATCCTCTAACTCAACGTAATCTGACTCAGTCTTTAATGTAAAAATAAAGGGAATCGCAAAAATTGCAGTAAGAGCAATTATCTCAAGGATTACTCTCCCAAAGTCAACTGTAATTGCTTCAAAATTTGCACTTATAGTCTTTGAAGACCAAATTGGTGCATAGCCAATAGAATTTACAAGCACCGTCCCTTGTGCAATTGCCTGATTCATTCTCCATGGAACAACTATACATGTTACTGCAAGAAGGGCAAAATAAATTACAAGAACTACTTTTGATGCTTTTGTCATTTTTACCTCCGTAAATTTAATTAAACTGAGAAATACTTTTCAAATTCTATATTAACTACAAAATTAAGATCATTTCTCAATTATTAACTAATTTTACATGCTTTTTACAAAAAATCAAAATCTTTAAATATAAAAAAACTGCTCCATAACAAATCTTACAAACAACTTATAAAATAACGCTTTCAAGGTTTTTTATTAAATTCCATTAAAAAATAAAAAATTGTATTGACTTTAACTTATTTATTTATATAATACTCAAAACATAAATTGAAGGAGGGCATTATGGATGAAGAGTCGGTAATTTTTACAAGAAAGGCTTCTGGATTAGTAAGAGAGTTAAACTGGTGGGATGTCCTACTCTTTACTATTGCAGGACCTGCCGCATCAGGGATGACTTACTACACAGTGAAAGTTCCAGGGCTTTACCCTGGCGGTAACATGACGCTTGCATTCTTAGTTGGGCTTTTAGTTTGGCTTCCCCCTGTAGTCATTCTTGCAATTCTTTCTGCATCTTTTCCAAGAAGTGGTTCTCTTTATGTTGTAATTTCAAGGGTTTTACATCCTCTTCTTGGTTTTATCCCAAATTGGTCTTATGTTATGGGTGGTGGTGCAGCGCTTGCTGTAGGATTTTTAAACTATCTAGGTCTTATTCCTCTTGCTTCATCCATCCAAATTGCAGGAATTGTCTCTAAAAATGCATCTCTTATTACACTCGGTGAAGGACTTGCAGACCCAATGACAAGATTATGGATTGCTCTTGCAATTACAATCTTAATGTGGATTGTAGAATTACTTGGTATCGACAAACTAAAATGGGTATTAAGACTCATTATCTACATCCCTCTTGTAATAACGGGTATTGCAATCGTGATATTCTTTATTAAAAGCGGTGATTCATCTTTTAACGTAATTTTTGGGGCAAATGCTTACCAATCGGTGCATGAACTTGCAACAAAACTTAATATAAAAGACTCATTTCTATCGCCGGGACAGGCAATGCAGGGTATGCTTCTTTCAGTTCTGTGGGCATACACTGCAGTTGAGGCGGTTTCATATGTAGGTTCCGAAGTTAAAACACCAAGGCTCTCATATATGCGAGGAATGATTTTAGGACTTCTTGCAGTTGGGCTACTTTACATTCTAAATGCTGTTGCAGTCTATAGGTCTTTTGGCTATGATTTTATTACAGAGTATAGTTGGCTTTACTACAACCATTTTGATGAATTAAAGGCTGCCCTTGGGACAACTCCACCTGCACCTTCAATTCCATTCTATGCAGCAATCATCGGTAAAAATACTGCATTTTCGATTATTCTCGGTATTGGGTATTTCCTATGGTATATTAACACTTCGATGATTATCTGGATGGCTGCAGTAAGAGGTATATTTGCAATGGCATTTGATAGGATGCTTCCATTGAAACTAACAGAAATAGGACCACTTGGTTCTCCAACATGGGCAAACCATTTAGTTGGTATAGTTGCAATCATTGGTGTTTTTATTGGCTTAGGAGACTCATTAGGAGTTGGCCTTTCTTCTGCTATGCTTGCTTTAGAAGATTTCACTTGCCTCTTATTCATTTGGCCATTAGGACTTGCAGCAATGTTTTTACCATTTGCTCGTCCTGATCTATATGAAAAATCAATCTTCCAATATAAATTGGGAAAGATACCTGTTATTTCAATTCTTGGTGCAATTACCTTTGCAATCGGCTGGTGGATGATGCTTAACGTAACAACAGAGCAAAACATTTTAGCGATGGTTCTTACAACACTTCTTATTCTTGTTGGACTTTTATTTGTCTTGTTCATGTGGTGGAAAAATAGAGAAGAAGGCGTTGACCCCAACAAGATATTTAAGGAAATTCCACCCGCATAAATAAATGCAAAGCTACTTAGAGGGCTACTAATTTTCTGGCCCTCTAAGATTTGTATAGGAGGAAAAAATGAAAATATTTTTTTCTGTTGATGTCCACGGCGCAACAACCGTTTGGAGAAAATGGATTTCAGCTGTTTCAATATACAATGCTGATGTTTTAATACTATCAGGTGATTTAACGGGAAAAGTGCTTGTCCCACTTATTGAACAGGATGATAAAAGTTTCAAAGCAAGTTATTTTGGGAGAACTTGGATGCTTAAAACAGAAGATGAAATTAAAGACTTTGAAGAAAAACTCTCAAATGCCGGTGCATACTATGTAAGAGTTAAAAAAGATGAACTACAGAATCTAAAAGATAGCCCAGACGAAGTTAAGAAAATCATGGAAAATGAAATGGTAAAAAGAATTAGAAACTGGCTTGAACTCTTAGTTGAAAAGGTAGATACGAAGAAAATAATGACAATCGTAATGCCAGGTAACGACGATGAGTTTGTTATAGACCCTGTAATAAAAGAATTTGAAAGCCTTGGAATTATTTATCCGCTTGATAAAATTCTTGAGATAGAAGGGCATGAAGTTGTGAGCTTTGAATACGTTAACCCCACCCCATGGGATACTCCAAGAGAAAAAGACGATAGAGTTATACTAAAAATGATCGAAGACAAAATTTCACAACTTAAAGATCCAGGAAATGCAATTTTTAACTTCCATGCACCTCCATTCAACACATCAATTGATCTAGCACCAAAACTTGATAAAAACCTCAGGTTAGTAGGTGGTTTAGATGGTGTTAAATTTGTCCATGTAGGCTCCAAAGGTGTAAGAAGTGCTATTGAAAAATACCAACCTGTTCTTGGCTTGCACGGACACATACACGAATCTTCTGGATTTGAAAAAATTGGAAAAACCCTTTGTTTAAACCCAGGTTCAGAATATGGTGAGGGACTTTTAAGAGGATACATCATTGAAATATCAAAAACTCAAGTAGAAAATTACTTTAAAATACAAGGATAGGAGACAAAATGGCAGAAAAATTTGTTAAAATGAGTGAAAATGATTTTGTTAACTTTGCAGTAGAGATAATCACAAAAGCAAAAGAAAACGGAGTAATTTTAAGAATTTTAGGTGCGTTAGCAGTTTACATCCATACAGAAGATGAAGAAATAAGGAAACTTTTCTATACTCTTGAAAGACTTGGAGGGGACAAACCCCTATTCACCGATTTAGATCTTGTTGCGTATTCAAAACAGCAACCCCTTGTAAAAAAATTTTTCGAAAACACTTTGAAATTTAAACCAAATTTATACATAAATACCCTTTTTGCTTTCAAAAGAAACATTTTTGAGCATCCTGAAGGACTATTCTCAGTTGATATTTTTTATGACCGTTTAGAATTCTCTCATAATGTAGAGTTTGGAAATGCCCCAAATAGAGGACGCCTTGAAATTGATTTTCCTACCATTACCCTTGCAGATATCATGCTTGAAAAGTTGCAGATACATAAAATAAATAAAAAAGACCTAATAGACCTTATAGTGCTCTTCCTTTACCATAACGTTGATACAATACAAGATAAGCAAACAATAGATGCTTCTTACATTGCTAAAATACTTTCAGATGACTGGGGTTTTTATTACGATGCAATGAACAACCTAAAAAAAGTAGAAGAAATTGCTCTTGATTTCAAATCCTTAGGTAAATTATCACAAGAACAAATTGATACACTAAACGGGAAAATAAAAAAGTTAAAAGAAGTAATTGATAGAACTCCAAAAACAAGAAATTTTATAAATAGAGAAAAGAAGGGAACAACAATCCCTTGGTATAGAGATGTTGAAGAAGTAGAAAGATAGAGATGCTAACTAATCTTTAAAATATGCCCAATCCTCAAAAACCTTTGGTAAATTGTTTAATAGCTTGCTCAACTCTTTTGGGGTTTCCTGCAAATCCGGCTTTATAAGTAAAAATACAGAGTTTGTTTCTTTATTGAGAGCAATATGCCTTACCCTTCTCGGGTCGGTAAAAGTCATCTCAACAACTCTTTTTATTCTGTCAAAATCTTCTTTGTTTTCGTAAAGCGTATAAAAATTGTTATATTTTCCTATGCTTGCCTTCTCTTTTTTCAAAACATCTCTTTCTTTTATATCAGGCCCAAAAAGATAATAAAAGTTTTGAACAATATGCACATCTCTTCTTATATGGAATTTTGGATAGAATTTAACGTAAAGCCTATCTCCTCTTTTAATAGGGTAAGAAAATGGAAGCCAAAATAAACTTTGACGAGGAAGTAATGTGAGAACAAGGTCAATATCTTTAAAATTTTTATCATTTAAATCGTACTTTGCTTTAAACCCAATGGAACCTCCGAGATACGTATATATTTTATCTTTCAATTTTAAGGTTTCCTCAAATTTTCTAATATAATGAATCATAATACTTGCGTTAAGTTTTCTTCCTTTAAAAAATTGAAGGGAAGCAATACCACCAAGAAGGAGAAGTATCAATACTAGGTTTGTACTAACTTGCATCTTTTCCTCCAATGTTTTTCTTATAAAATGTATTTTTTGTAAATTTCTTTTAACTGCTTCACCCCTCTGGGGGATTCGCTTAGTAAAGGCACCTCTTTTACCTCAATTTCTGTAAATTCACTTTTCATTTTTTCTACAACTCTTTTTTGCTCACCAATTTTCCCAAAAAGTTGTTCAGGTGGATTTTCAATATACAGATACTTATTCAAATAAATTCTCCTTAGTTTAATGTTATTTTCTCTTAGAGAATCTCTTATTCTTTTACTCTCGGCAAAAGCAAGTTCTTCTGCCATTGTAACTACGCTTACAAAATTATCAGAAGAAGAAAACATCTCCATCAAATTTACCATATCTTTTTTATAGGCAAAAAGTTCCTGCATCACAGGGTCTTCACTTTCTTTTGAAGCTATTTTTACTATTTCTCCGTTAATTTCATCTTCTATTGGTCCTTTTATGTTCTCAACCATTGCTCTTCTTGAAAGAATTCTTCTCCTCATATTGATAAGGCTATTAGTCCAAACAGTAGAGATCCTAGGCATTGCAAAAACACGTAATGTGATACCTGTTGGTGGCGTATCAAACACAATACAAGAATAATTAGTATTAATGAATCTTTTAATAGCTTCAAGAGTTACGTATTCTTCTATACCAGGGGAATTTCTCAATATGTCAAAATATCTATCAATATTCAAAACCGAAAGGTACTTGTAAGTATTTTTCATTTTTTTGGACATCTCATCAAGATAGTTAACAATCATTTTATCAATATCAACTTCTGTTGCATCAAGGTTTTTATCTACATTTACAAGCTTACCAAATACATCTTTGTTAAGCGCATCTCCTAAGTTGTGTGCAGGATCAATTGAAATAATAAGAGTTTTATAGCCCTCATCAGCAAGACCCACTGCATAAGAAGCCGATATTGTTGTCTTTCCAACTCCACCTTTTCCTATAAAAAAATAAGTTTGCATATCCTTACCTCAATCAATATCAAAATGGGAGAGTGTCTGAGCAAAAACATCGTCAAGCTCAGCACTTCTCTTTGTCATGATTTGCACTTCTCTTTCCATATAAGGAAGAATTCTTAATATTACACCAGTTGGAGGAGATGGTAAACCAGTGAACATACTCATCGTGACTAAAGCAAACACATTTTCGTCTTCCATTAATTCATGCTCAATGAGGGAGACCGAAGTCTCCCTCATACCTTTTTCTACAGTTATAAGAAACTTTTTAAGGGCCTCAAAGAATTTTTTCATTTTATGCAGCCTTTTTAGCAGGCTTATACTCCTTATTGTAGGTTGCAAAGAAGTTAACAACAAGAATGATGTCAAGGATAAGCATTACCACAACAAATATACCCAAAATCACTGCTATAGCTCCTGGATAGGTAGGAACTACTTTAAATAGGTACCATATCAAGGCTATGAACACTGTAATCCAGAGGAAAAGTGCAGGAATAAGGACGAGCGCTAACGTCCCAGCAGAAGCTTTTTGAACTCTCTTCACCCAGTTTGCTGCAGTAAGCATTGCAATTGAGGCTAAAAGTTGGTTAGTTCCTGCAAAGCCTGCCCAAAGAGCAGTATAAGCATTACCACCGTATTTAATTAAGAAAAATCCTAAGGCTGCTGCGATAATAGAGCCAACCCATCTATTGTGCAAAAACTCATAAAGGCCAACTGATGCTTTTTTAACTGGTTCAACGAGTTCCTGGAAGGCGTACCTTGCAAGTCTATTTGTTGTGTCAAGAGTTGTTAAAACAAACGCAGAAAGCCAAAGCCCTCCAAAGATTGTGCCAATCTTTACGGGGATACGTAACGCATTATAAAGAAGTTGTCCAAACGATTTTGTAAATAGTCCTCCTGGGCCACCCACTATTGCTTTACCATCTGCCGTTTTTAGGTTAATGATAGCATTACCAAATTGAGCCATATAGGATGGATTTGTTAACTGAGCTGGATCAAAATTTGCATTAGCAGTCTTAATTGCATCAGCAAAACCATTTATAACTCCCATACCAAAAGCAGCAATAGAAGTAATAACTATTGTAGAAAGCATACCTTCCATGAACATGCCGCCATATCCAACAAACAAACCAGAAAGTTCGTTATCAAGCTGCTTTGAACTTGTTCCAGAACCAACAATTGAGTGAAATCCTGAAAGAGCACCGCATGCAATAACAAGTGGCACCGTTGGCCAGAAAGGTGAGGGCACTTTTGGAGAAACTACATTTGCTGAAAAACTCGTAAATACTGGCCAGTTAAATGGCTTAAACACAATAACTGCTGCAATTGCACCCAAGATTACTCCACCCCAAAGAATAAATGAATTTAAGTAATCTCTTGGTTGAAGAAGTATCCATACAGGGAGTGCGGCCGCAAAGATGATGTAAATGAGCTGTAACCAGTAAAGAGCATCAAGGCTAAGCTTCCATGGGTATACGAAGCCTAATACAATAGAAAGCAAAGTCATTACAATGCCTATAATTGTTGAAACACTAAATGGAAGTTTTGTTTTATAGAGTAATAGACCTTCAATTATAGCCGCAACCAAAAATAGAACTGATGTTGTAAAGATCTCTGGAGTGCTACTTGCAAGAGGCCCAAATACACCCATAAAGGCTGCAATAACAAGAATCATTGCAAAGTAAACATACAACTCAAAGGTATATTTCACACCTTCGCCCATGAGTTCTCCTGCAACCCACTGGATCGATTTTCCATCGTATCTTACCGATGCCATAAGGGAAAGATAATCATGAACAGAGCCAATTAAAAGATTACCAAACCACACCCACAACAAGGCAGGAAGCCAACCCCAAACGACTGCAATTGCTGGACCAACAATTGGACCCGCAC
Organism: Caldisericaceae bacterium; assembly: GCA_036574215.1. Classification (NCBI taxonomy): domain Bacteria; kingdom Pseudomonadati; phylum Caldisericota; class Caldisericia; order Caldisericales; family Caldisericaceae; species Caldisericaceae bacterium. The sequence goes on along the minus strand of JAINCR010000020.1, from coordinate 7,053 downwards.
CAGCAATTGATGCAAAATGGTGCCCAAATAAGACAAATTTATTTGCAGGAACAAAATCTACGTTGTCTCTTAATCTTACTGCAGGAGTTTCTCTATCTTTATCAGCTCTTACAACACTTTTCTCCAAATTCTTTCCATAAGTAAAGTAGAAGAAAACATAAAAAATTGCTCCGACCAATGCAATGAGCAATGTCATAAATGCACCTCCTTTGAATTTAATTTTTTAAATTCACTCATTGAGGCCCTTACCCAACAATTAGTATAACACCTAAAAAACAAATGTCAACAAATTTTCAATTAAAGTTAAAATTCATTTAATAAAAGTAAAAAATCTACTTATAAAAGTTTCAAAATTTTAAAATGTCTCTAAAATACTTCTGTCTATGGGGAGAAAGCGGCAATTTATCACCATTTTGTATCTCAATAATGTATTTACCCTTAAACCATGGAATCACTTTAGATATCTTAGACAGATTTATTACATACTCCTTATTTATCCTAAAGAAACCAAAATCCTTTAACCTATCTTCTACTTCTTGTAGACTTATCCCTTTAACGTAAAAAACATCTTTACCTTTTTTAAAAAAGAGTTTATTCTTTTCAACAAAAAAGTAATCAATATCTTTAAGTTTTACAGGTATCAACTCGCCGTTTGATACACCAATAATAAAGTTTTCCCTAGTAGTTGTTCTACTGTTTAAAAAACCTCTAAGTTTAATTACAGTTTTTGCAAGTCTAGCCTCATCAACAGGCTTAAGTATGTAATCCAAGGCACCTATTTCAAAAGCATCGACTGCATACTCCGCATAGGCAGTAACAAAAACCACATAAGGAAAATTCTCGATTTCTTTAGATTGGGATACAAACTTTATCCCAGAGATCCCTGGCATGTTTATGTCTAAAAAGATTACATCAACAACGTTGTTGGAAATAAAATTAAAAGCATTAATTACATCATCAAACACACCTATTACTTTAATTTCTGGGAAATGTTGAAGTGCATTTTTTATCTCTTCTCTTGCAGGTTCCTCATCGTCAACGATAATTGCTCTAATATCCACTTTGAAACCCCCTCCATAGGAATCCCTATAATGACTTTCGTGCCAGCATTAACATTACTTTTTATCTTAAAAATGCCCTTGTTCCCGTAAAGATTTTTTATTCTCTCAAAGACATTTCCAAGTCCTATTGACTCACTTCTTCTCTCTAAAATACCATTTAACACATCGTTACTAATTCCCTTCCCATTATCTTCTATTGTAATATATCCGTAATTGCCCCTTCTATAAGCGATAATTTTAATATCAATTGATCTTTTTGTTAATGAAAAACCGTGTTTAACAGCATTTTCAACTATAGGCTGAAGAACCAATGAGGGGACGCTTAAACTTAACAAATTATTGTCTATATTAAACTCATAAGTGAGTCTATCTTTAAAACGCTCTTTCTCAATTTCAAGATAAGATTTCACAAGTTCAATTTCACTTGAAAGAGTTGATAGAGAATCTTCTTTTTCAATAATACTCCGTAAAATGAAAGCAAGTTTGTTTATTAATTCCCTTCCTTTGCTAGGATCTATCCTTACAACATAACTAATAGTATTCAAAGTATTAAACAAAAAATGAGGGTTTATCCGTGCCTGAAGTGCCTTAAGTTGGAAAAGGGTCTTCATTCTCTTTTCTGTTTCAAGTCTGTTTAATTCAACCTGTAAAGATAGTATATTAGCAAGGCCCTTTGCCATTTCTTCATCAAAAAAAGTAAGTGCTTTCTCCTCTTTCCTGTAAAGTTTAAGCGTTCCAAAAACTTCCCCTTCAGAATTTTTAAGTGGAACAACAATACCAGAACCCAACGGACACTTCTTTTCGCTACATCCAATTTCCATTCTATTACTTAAAAACACGATATTCCCAGTTTTGATGGCATATGCAGTAGCAGTAGTTCTAAAAGGAAGCAGAGGTTTATGATGATCTTCCCCAAGGCCTCTAAACGCAAGAATTTTTTCAGTATCAGTAATTCCAACTGCATCTAAATTTGTATTTGCAAGTATCATTCTTGCGGTGATATCTGCAGTTTCTCTGTTTAGTCCCTTACTTAAAATTGGCATCGTATTTTGAGCAATAGTCAAAACCTTTTCTGCTGTGATTGCAGAAACAATTTCCCTTTCTCTTAAAGATACCTGTATTACAAGCAAAAATAGGCCAACTCCAACAGCATTTGAAGTAATCATAGGCCCTGCAACTGCTTTTATAAGGGTTAACGCTTTGTCAAATGGTGGAGAAATTAAAAGCACAAGCAACAAATGAAAAGACTCAGCAACTATTGCAAATAAAAATCCATAAAGAGGAGAGAATACTTCTCTTTTTTTAAATTTAAAAAGAAGACCTGCAAAAATACCATTAAGAATTGTTGCAAGTGCACAGGAGTTACCTGTAAACCCTCCCAATGATGCTCTATGGCCACCACCGATTAAACCTGCAATGAACCCTACAATAGGCCCTCCAAATAACCCACCACTTATTGCACCTATATCTCTAATATTTGCAATTGCATCATGCGTTCTTATTCCAAGCAAGGTGCCAAGCACTGAAATTAATCCAAAAAAGATCCCTAATAATATCTGCTTTTTTACTGACTCGTGAAGATTAAAAAGGAACCTCGTTATAGATGTTTGCGTAAGAAAAAAGGCAACAGTAATAATTACAGTAAGGGATTGAAACAACCAAATATAAAGATAAAAATTTGTTACAAAATTTAAATTTCCCATCAAAATATTATACTCTAATAGTATAATATAGAGAAATGGAAATAATAAAGATTGGAAAATATGATATTTTAAAATTCACATTCAATTTTCTCTCAACCAATACGTATCTATTGAATTTGAAAAATACCACACTAATCATAGACCCTGCAAACAATAGCGATAAAGAAACTCAAACTCTTTTGGAACACATAAAAACTGATAACATAATAATCTTTAACACACATGGACATTTTGACCACATTTTTGGGAACGTAATTTTAAAAACCATGTTTAAAAAATCAAAACTCATCATTCATGAATTTGACAGCGAAAAACTTACAAACCCATCTTACAATGGTTCGCTTAAATGGAATCTTAACATTGTATCACCAAAAGCAGATATTTCAATCTCTAAAGAAGGTAGTTTAATTTTAGAAGATGAAACAATTAATATCCTACACACCCCAGGACACACGAAAGGAAGCATTTGCCTTGTTTTTGACGGTTTTGTATTTACTGGCGATACCCTGTTTGCAGGAACTGTTGGAATAGCAAAGGAGTACCATGGAGCTTTTGAAGAATTGATAAACACAATAAAAACAAAATTATTTAACCTTAAAGATGATTATATTATACTCCCAGGGCACGGAGAGAATAGCACCATTGAGGAAGAAAAAGAGTATAATCCTTTTCTTAATTAGTGTTTTACAAATTAACGAATTTCAATACAATATAAGCGTATGAGAAAATTATTCGGAACAGATGGCATAAGAGGTATAGCAAATAAAGAAATCCTTCCTGAAACTGCCCTAAAAGTTGGTATTGCTTTAGGGAAAACCTTTGAAGGCAATGGTCCAATTCTTATAGGAGAAGATACCCGCATTTCTTCTGAATTATTAAGGCTTGCACTTGCAACTGGCATTATAAGCATTGCAACAAGTGTTACAATAGGATTTGTCTTACCAACACCAGCCGTATCTTTGATAGTTCGACTTACAAAAAATTATTCAGCAGGAGTGGTCGTATCAGCATCACATAACCCAATTGAATTTAATGGCATTAAGGTTTTCGATAAAGAGGGCTTTAAATTAGAAGACGAGAAAGAAGAGAAAATAGAAGAATTAATGAAAAAAAATGTAGAAAGAAGCCCAGTAAATATTGGTAAGATTATCTATAATTCAAATTTGAAAGATTTCTATGTCGATTACCTTACAAAGCGTTTTTCATTAAAACTCGATAATCTAAAAGTTGCTATAGACACGGCATTTGGTGCAACTTATGCTACCACACCTGAAGCACTCAAGAAACTCTCTGCTAAAACTTTTACCATAAATGATACACCTGACGGTAATAGAATTAATGTTAATTGCGGCGCAACGTATCCTCAAGTTATATCCGATTTTGTAAAAAAAGTTGGTGCAGATGTAGGCATTTCACACGATGGAGACGGAGATAGATTAATTATGTCTGATGAGCAAGGAAGAATCGTTGATGGTGATGATATCATGGTAATTTTGGGGAGATCTTTTAAGAAAAAGGGCTTATTAAAGAACAATACAATTGTTGGCACGGTAATGACAAACATGGCAATAGAAAAGGCATTGAAGTCTTTGGGAATTAATTTTATACGTGCAAATGTTGGAGATAGATACGTTCTTCAAGAAATGTTAAAAAGTGGAGCAATTTTGGGCGGAGAACAATCAGGACATATAATAAACCTTCTTGAAAGCGTCACAGGAGATGGCCTTATTACAGCGCTTAGTGTCTTAGAGGTTATGCTTGAAGAAGACAAACCTCTATCAAAACTCGTAGAAGGACTTGATAGATTTCCACAAGTTCTTGTAAACGCAAAAGTTAAAGATAAGAATGTTATAAATAACGATGATTTTAAAAAATTCATTCAATACGTAAATAAAGAAATGAAAGACGGGAGGATCCTTATAAGACCATCGGGAACAGAGCCAGTTATTAGAATCATGGTTGAAGGAGAAAACGAAATAAAAATTAAAGATATTGCACAAAAAATAAAAGAATATTTGGAGGTATAAAATGTGCGGTATTGTTGGTTATGTAGGCGATAAAGAAGCTTTACCAATTCTCATAGATAGTTTAAAAAGATTAGAGTACAGGGGGTACGATTCTGCAGGAGTTGCAATATTAGGAGAAAAACTTAAAGTTGTGAAAACTGCAGGAAGAATTAAAGACCTTGAAACAAAATTAAAGGATCAAAATTTAGAAGGTTTAATTGGTATTGCCCATACAAGATGGGCTACACATGGAGTGCCAAACGATACTAATGCACATCCTCACTTTAGCGAAAGCAAAAACATCGTTGTAATACACAATGGCATCATAGAGAATTATCTTGAGCTAAAAGCAATGCTTATGAAAAAGGGTAAAAACTTCATAACGGAGACTGATACCGAAGTAATTGCACATCTCATTGAGGAATTCTACGAAGGTGAATTACTTGCGGCAGTTCAAAAAGCAATTTCTCTTCTTGAAGGTTCTTATGCCATTGCAGTCTTAAGTAAAGATGAGAAAGACCACTTTGTCTGTGCAAGAAAAGATAGCCCCTTAATAGCTGGCATTGGAAAGGGAGAAAATTTCATTGCTTCTGATATACCTGCAGTCCTACCGTACACTAATGACATTATAATATTTGAAAACGGTGACATAATAGACGTCTATAAAGATTCAATTAAAATATACGATAAATCTCTAAAAGAAATCAAAAGAAGTATTCAAAAGATAGATTGGAACATCCAAGATGCTCAAAAAGGCGGATTTAAACATTTCATGCTTAAAGAAATTTTTGAAGAACCAGATGTAATTAGAGAGGCAATGAGAGGGAGAATAAAAAATAACAAAATAGTTGTTGAAGAATTTGACTTTGAAGCCAACTTTTTACAAAAGATAAATCAAATATATTTTGTTGCTTGTGGCACAGCTTACCATGCAGGGCTTGTAGGAAAATATCTTACTGAAAAATATTTAAAAATTCCTGCATTTTCTGAAGTTGCTTCTGAATTCCGTTATAGAGACCCTATTATAGACGATAAAACACTTGTATTTGTGATAAGCCAATCGGGAGAAACAGCAGATACACTTGCAGCATTAAGAATAGCAAGAGAAAAAGGTGCTAAAACTATCGGCATTGTTAACGTTGTTGGCAGTTCTGTTGCAAGAGAAGTAGACAAAGTTGTCTACATACACGCAGGACCAGAAATTGCCGTTGCTTCAACAAAAGCATATGTAGCTCAGGTAGAAGTAATTATTTTATCATTACTCTATATTGCAAAACTTCTAAACAAACTCGATGAGGCAAAAGAACAATTGCTAATTTCAGAATTTTTAAAACTCGAAGAGTATGCAAGAAACATCATTAACAATAAAGAACGGATTGTCGAATTTATTTACAATACCAAAAATATCGATGAGACATTCTTTATAGGGAGGAATTTAGATTTTGCTCTTTCTTTAGAAGGAGCGTTAAAATTAAAAGAAATTGCCTATGTGCATGCGGAAGGATACCCTGCAGGAGAACTCAAACACGGACCACTTGCCCTCATCACTCCAAACTCACTTGTAATTGCAATAAACACTTACTCACAGCTTCAAGATAAAACCATAAGTAATATAAAAGAAGTAAAGGCAAGGGGAGGAAAAGTCCTTGCAATCTGCAAAAAGAATGATGAAAAAACAAAAGAAGTTGCAGATGTAACTTTCTTTGTAGATAATGTTTTTGATGATCTTTCACCAATTGTTTCTGTAATACCTCTGCAACTGTTTGCTTACTATATGGCTGAAGCACGTGGATTAGACATAGACAAGCCAAGAAACTTAGCAAAATCAGTTACAGTAGAATAAAAGATTTTAAGGATTACTTACCGATAAAATGGCAGAATAAAAACATTAAACTAGACAAAACACTCTAAATTATAGTAGTTGTTTATGTTTTCTGAGGAGTTTTGAGGGGGTGTCCCACCTTAAATATGAGATCCTTCGTCGCTTTCGCTCCTCAGGATGACGTGGTGGTGTCATTCTGAGGCGAAGTCATCTGTCGTTATTACGAGTAGTAGCAAGGAATCTCAGGCGTTTTTCGCCCCTTGTAATCTGCCCTTCTTGTCATTTAGTCCACTCCGTCATTACGAGAGGTAGCAAGGAATCCCTTCCGTTGTCGTCATTCTGACAATGCAAAGCCAAGCAAGAATCTTGCTGTTTATTCCTTTTGGTGTTTGAGGGAGCTTGAGGGGGTAAATAGCTCCCCCTCAAATATAAGATCTTTCGTCGCTATCGCTTAGTATAAC
>JAINCR010000019.1 GCA_036574215.1 Caldisericaceae bacterium | reverse complement strand
GCTCCACTTGACTTTGTCAAGGAGAAGAGCGCAGGATGACAAAGAAAAGGGAAACAGAATGAAAAACAGGACGACAGAGAAGAAAAGATCAAGGTGACAGAGAAAAGGGGTGAAACTTTAATAAACCATTCAATTATAAGTTAGTGCAATAACAAACAAATTGCAAATTCATTTTTCGGTTGCGATAAATTTTTTATTTTTAAGAGTAATTGCGCGGACAATTTTTCTTTCATAATCAGTTTCTGTTGGAACCATAATTGCTTTTAATGAAACGTATTCCTCCAAAGGTCCACCTACAATCTTTTTTCCAAGAATTTCTTGCACCTGGAATATACCCGATGAGTTTGACATTTCTATAACAATCTCTATTGGTTTTTCTGCACCTTTTAGTATTAAAAGGCGCTCTATTGCAAGAGCAGAAATGGTATGAATACTTAGGCTTCCTAAATCAAAAGCCATTCTTCCTCTACCTTTAGTTAAATCGGTTCCGTCTCCAATTCCTACAAGTGCCGCTTCTATTGTATAATCAGGCACATCTACTTCGTGGGAATAGATTGCATTGAGTATAAAACCCCTTATTTCGGTTCTTTTTTCAACATCATCATAAAATTGTGGAAGAAGCCTTTCAAGTATTGGAATAGCAAGGTATGTACTATGTAATGAATGTTCTTTCCTAAAGATTTGATTACCGATATCATGAAGAAGCGCAGCAGAAAGAACAATGAGATGTTCATCATCTGCATCACCACAGTTTTCCTTAATAAAATCAGGCTTAATATCCCGTTCTAACAAAATGTCAAGCATTCTTAAAGCAGAGGCACAAACAATTTTTGCGTGAACTTCTCCATGGTCGTTAAACAAAAGTTTTTTAACTGCAATAAAGTTGGATAAATCCCAATCTGCCCTTACTTCAGGGTCTTTTACTAATGCTTCAAACATAGTTTTTGCCTTAGGGTAATTCTTTAGTGATTCTTTAATTGCCTCAAGGGATTCTGCTTCAAGAGAATGATAACTTTCAGGTATTTCTACCTCAATTCCAATGTTTTTTAAGTTGTTGCTTCTTAAATCCTTCTCCATTTTTCTCTCCTTTTTTGTAATTTTTTACATCCTTCTAAATATCTTTTAAAAATCTAAGAAAAACTTCTTTTTACTATTTACAATGCAAAGATATATAGGTAGTAAGGCTTAAACCCATAATGGGGACTTTCTCACAATTTCAAAACTGGTTCCTTACCAATTAGGTAAAATTTTCTCAGGCTGTGTTTTCAAAAATCTTAACCATTTCGTTAGAAGGCTTACCTTATGAACCCATTTTTCTATAAGGTAAGCCCAGCAAAAGTAGGTGATCTCAAAGTTTTAATCCGATAGATACAGTATAGCACCCGAGGAAGCGTCTATGTATATTTCTCTGGTAACTTGAGATTCGTCTTTTCCCCAAATTTCCCACCAAACATTACAAGGAGTAGCTGCATTTCTTACTTCTCTTGGGACAGTAACAAAATTACCTTTTGCATACAAGTGCGCCAGTAATGGTTTAACGATACCTTTTGTTCTTGCAATTTCAAACGCTTTGCCACTATCGATGAGCCAATAATCTTTAAAACCAGAAACTTCGTAATTCACTTTTTTGGGGTCACCACCACTTGCTTCGGGATAAAAATATGGTTTTCCATTTCTAAAACTATAAACTCTTATCTCTCTTTTTTCACCAGAGCTAAACCAAAATCTCCAACTTAGGCTTTTTCCATCATCAGTAAAATCAACTACTGCATCTTTGTGACTGTCTCCTCCTACAAGTTTATAGGCCTTTGCATCAGCTGACCATTTATAAGCTTCGGCTGCTAATTGCTTATAGGCTTCTTGGGCTGTTAGCAATGTAGTCTGTGTGCCTTGCTCTGTTTGTAGTGTTTCTGTTTTATTTTGGCTAGTTGAGGATGGTGAATGACAACCGCATAATACTAACAAAGTAACGACTAAAATGATAAGTAAGAAATTTTTCTTCATTGCTCCCTCCTCTTTTTTATAATTTAATTTAAATTCCCATATATAAGCTTAAAACACCTCTAACTATATTATACAAAAAATATTTTACAAAATTTTCAAACCTTACGCAGAATAAAAAAATTTTTATTATAAGAAATAGCAAGATATCCTGAAATAAAGTTAAAGCTAATATGTATATCATTAAAGTTTTATAAAAGAAAGATGGAACAGTATGTACAAAAGTCCCAGTGAAGTAAGAATTGCAAGCAGAGAATCGCCAATTACATTTTTACGGTGTAAATTACTACTGTAATCGGTTCGGACGAATTCTTCAAGAAGTAATAAGTAAATAAAGCCCAGCGCAAAACTTAATGGCAAAACTGCCATTGCATATAGTGCGTATTTGCCAAAGACATCTATAATAGGAACCCCATTTTTTATATTTTCAAAAACTATTGTTATCCCACTTGCTATTGCAGAGGGAAGAGACCTTTTAGCAAATTCTTTCCGTTTATGAAAAGGAAAATTACTAAAAGGAATTATTAATATGAATGGTATAAGCCACTGTGCAAAAATGCCAAGAAATGTTTTTAGAGGTGGTCCAGATTCTTTATCAGTATCTAACAAATACAAACTAATAATTTTATTGGCGTACCTTCTTGTTATTGGAATTAGGTTTAATAACCCAGCAATAATTCCAATACATGATATTTCATACCAAATATAAAACTCTGATGGTAGATTTAGGTATTCTACAACATAAGTTTTCAAATAGAAGAACCCCCCTAAAAACCATAATGCTATAGCAGTTATTGCAAGATTAATACCGAAAGCGCTTAAAATTGAACTTATTACCGTTTTCTTTTGCTTTCTAAACTCAATAAACCAACAGATTAGTGTAATAAGTATTAATGCTAGCCACACCTTGAAAGCCAAAATCCCTATATTTTCGGCAAATCCCCACCATGGATGTCTTTCCCCAGTGAGCGCTATCGCAAAAAGAGTAATAATTAAAAACCCTTGGAGGAAAACCATTACATAGCCTAAGGTGCTTGTAAAAGAAAACTGATTCGTATCTAACATATTTTTCATTATAGCAAACCTCTATTTAATAATAAAAAGGAAGTGAAAAATCCAAAAATTCTACCACGTTTAATTATTTTTAGGTTTTTTCTCTTCTTAAGATTTGCCTACCTTAGAATGAAAAAAATAATTTATTTAAATATATGAGACATTTTCGTTTAAAATATTTGAATTTGTAAGTTTCCCTACATCTAAATCCCTTATAGGTGAGCTAAAAACACCTAAGTATGGAAATGATATACAAAATTATAGACTGGAGTTTCAATCCCTTATAGGTGAGCTAAAAACTCATCCTGAAAAAAATAAACACCAAAACAGCGACAGATAGTTTCAATCCCTTATAGGTGAGCTAAAAACAGTTTTTAAGAGGATAAGCTTCATTTTCTCTTTCAATCATGTTTCAATCCCTTATAGGTGAGCTAAAAACTTTCATTCCTATTCCTGCAATATTACT
>JAINCR010000018.1 GCA_036574215.1 Caldisericaceae bacterium | reverse complement strand
AATGGCTATGTTTACAGTTTACATTGTAAGCCCAACAAATTGTGAAAAATGGGGAGATCAATGGTTTGCACATCCAGTAGGAACTGGACCATTCAAGTTTGTAGAATGGGTAAAAGGAGACCACATTACTCTCGAGAAAAACCAAGACTACTGGGGTGAAAAAGCAAAGATAGACAAACTTATCTTTAAGGTCATCCCGGATGCATCACAAAGATTCCTTGCACTTCAAAAAGGTGAGGTTCAAGGAATAGAATTTCCAAATCCAGATGATTTGGGCAGAATTGAACAAGACCAAAATTTGACAATTCTTAGCCAACCAGGAGTTAACGTTGGATACCTCGCAATGAATGTAGGCGAAGATACCCCTGGTTTCCAAGAGCCATTTAAAGATGTAAGAGTAAGGCAGGCAATTAACTATGCAATTAACAAAAAAGCAATTGTAGACCAGTTATACAAAGGAACAGCAGTTGTTGCAAAAAATCCGATACCTCCAACTCTATGGGGCTATAATGATGCAATTCAAGATTATGAATACAATCCAACAAAAGCAAAAGAACTCTTAAAAGAGGCAGGTTATCCAAATGGATTTAAAACACAACTATGGGCAATGCCAGTTTCAAGACCATACATGTTTGACCCACAAAAAATTGCTACTGCAATTCAAGCAGATCTAAAGGCAGTAGGTATCGATGCAGAAATTGTAAGTTATGATTGGGGAACATATCTACAAAAAACAGAGAATGGCGAGCATCCAATGGCACTTCTTGGGTGGATAGCAGACTACGCTGACCCAGATAACTTCCTCTATGTATTATTAGATTCAGATTCAGCAACTGTTGGCTCGGCAGGAAATATAGCCTTTTACAGAAATCCGGAAGTCCATAGGCTCAATATCGAAGCTCAAAAAGAGCCAGATCAAGCAAAAAGAGCAGATCTTTATAAACAAGTACAGCAAATTGTCCATAATGATGCACCATGGGTGCCGCTTGCACACGCAAACCAGATTCTTGTTTTCAACAAAAAGGTACAAGGATTTGTGCTATATCCAACAGGTGATTACCATTTTGAGAATGTAACCATATCGCAATAAAACAGTTATTTTCCAAGGGGAGGGTTTTCCTCCCCTTTTTTGTAAAAGAGGTGTAAGAAGGTGAAAAGTTACATATTAAAAAGGATATTAAATTTGATTTTAATGCTTTTTGCGGTATCAATAATCATTTTCCTACTTGTTAGGCTTATACCTGGAGATCCTGCAAGAACATTAGCTGGCGAACATGCCTCACCAGAGATACTCGAAGCAATGAGAAAGAAATGGGGACTTGATAAACCAATCTTTGAGCAATATTTAATATGGATAAAATACGCAATTAGAGGTGATTTTGGCCAATCGATTCTAACGCATGAAAGTGTTTTGAAAGAAATCTTACAAAGATTCCCAAATACTTTTGAACTTTCCATATTTGCAATGATCTTTGCAAGTTTGATAGGCATTTCTGCAGGTGTAATATCTGCAATAAAAAGATATACGATATTTGATTATACAACAATGTTTATTGCTCTTTTCGGAGTTTCCATGCCGATATTTTGGTTAGCAATTATGCTCGTTCTACTTTTTAGTATAAAATTAAATCTACTACCAACTGGAGGAAGAATATCGGTTTACTATTCAATTAAAAATATTACAGGATTTTATCTAATAGACAGTCTTATCACGTTAAATTTTGGTGCTTTTATTAACGTTTTAAAACATTTAATTCTTCCATCTATTACACTTGGCACAATTCCGATGGCTTTCATTGCACGGATTACACGCTCAAGCATGCTTAATGTGATCAATCAAGATTACATTAGAACGGCAAGGGCAAAAGGTCTTCCAGAAAAAACGGTAATTCTAAAACATGCTCTAAGAAATGCTTTAATACCTATTATAACCTCAGCAGGAACTGAATTTGCGTTGTTGATGGGTGGAGCAGTTCTAACTGAAACGATATTTTCATGGCCTGGATTGGGCACTTACATTGTGCAAGCAGTAAACGCAAGAGATTATCCTGCTATACAAGGTGCGGTCATCTTTGTAGCATTAATAGTTGCAATAGTAAACTTAATCGTTGATTTAGTATACGCATACATTGATCCAAGAATTAAATATTAAGGAGCACTATGGAAGAAGAAATTTTAGAAAATAAAGAATTATTAACAAGCGAAAATTTTTTTATGGAAAGTTTTAAGGCATTAAGAAAGAATAAGTCCGCATTAATAGGTCTTGGAATAATTTTAATACTTATAATTGTTGCAATTTTTGCTCCCCTAATATCCCCTTATAGCCCAATAGAACAAAATTTATACAACAATTTACAGCCAGGTTTTTGGGCAGGCAATCTTAAGAACTTTTTAGGAACAGACGAATTTGGAAGAGATGTATTGAGTAGAATTATTTATGGAGCAAGGGTTTCGCTTTCTGTTGGAGTAATTGCAGTCATCATTGGGATTTTATTAGGAAGTTTGCTTGGCATTTTCTCAGGATTCTACGGAGGGACACTTGACAATATCCTTATGAGAATTACTGATATCATGTTTGCTTTACCTTCAATACTTCTTGCTATAGTTATTGTATCTGTACTTGGAAGAGGTCTATCAAAGGCAATGATAGCAATTGGAATAACTTACTCTCCACAAATAGCAAGAGTTGTAAGATCTGAGACAATTATGGTTAAGAATACTGAATTTATAGAAGCTGCAAAAGCAATTGGCACTCCAAAACTTAGAATTCTAAGAGTCCATTTATTACCAAACGTCTTATCGGTAATAATTGTTTACGCCACCTTAAGTATAGGCAGCGCAATTCTTGATGCTGCTGCTTTAGGATTTTTAGGCTTAGGAGCACAACCTCCTACAGCAGAATGGGGAGCAATGCTTGCTAACTCTAACCATTATATAACAGGCGGTTATTGGTGGGTTGCTACATTTCCAGGAATTGCCATACTCGTTTCAGTTCTTGGTTTCAATTTATTCGGTGATGGACTTAGGGACGCAATAGATCCAAGACTAAGAAAAAAGATGTAAAAAAATTTAATTTATCTTATAATATAAGAAAATAAGAAGGGAGGCATAAAATGAAAAAGGTCGGTTTTTTACTATTTATAACCCTAGTACTCTCTGGGATTGCAACTTGGTTTCTAATACTAAATATCAACTACTATGCAGATATAAACTTATTTGGCTACAAATTAGAAGGTATCTCAACAGGTGCGCTTACGCTAGTATCATTTATTAGTGGTGGAATTTTAATCTGGTTTATATCTTTCATTGCACAGAGTGTAGACTTAGCGGCATTAAAAAAAGAAATTGATAACCTTAAAAGGGAACTTTCAAAAAAAGATGAAGAAATAAAAAAACGAAATGAAAACCTACCAAAAGAAACTCCTTCTAACGAAAACAAATAATTTTAAAAAGGAACGAAAAGATGGCAAATAAAAATACTTTAAGGTTTCTTTTACGTGCTTCACTTATAGGTGCTTTATATTTTGTATTAACAGTGGTGCTTACCCCAATTTCTTACGGCCCAATACAAGTAAGAATTTCAGAAGCTTTAACTGTGCTTCCGTATGCATTCCCTGAGGCTATTTTAGGCACAACAATTGGATGTTTTCTTGCAAATCTTTCATCCCCATTTGGACCAATCGACTGGGTTTTAGGCACTCTATTTACTTTTATTTCTTCGGTATTAACTTACCTTGTAGGTAAGATGAAATGGAAAAAATTTTTTGCTCCACTTCCTCCTATTATCCTTAATGGTTTTGGTGTAAGTTTTTATGTAGTTACACTTGCAACTTTAAATACAAGATTAAACTTTTATGAAGCCTTAAGATATTCAATTGAACATTTTGCATTAAAACCATATCTTTTTGGTGTAATTACAATAGGATTAGGAGAAGCAATTTCAACATATTTGATAGGTTTACCCTTGTTGAAAACACTAGAAAGGAGAACTAAAGATGAAGTTTAAAATTTCCTTAGCGCAAATAAACCCCAAATTAGGAAGCATCGAAGAAAATCTCGCTAAGCACATAGAGTTTACAAATCGTGCCATTTCTGAAAATTCAAAAGTTGTTGTTTTCCCTGAACTTAGTATTACAGGATATATGTTAAAAGACTTATCTTTTGATATTGCTCTTCCTTATAATGCTCAATTTTTTGAACCTTTAAAAACACTTAGCAAAGAAATTGATATTATTTTAGGGTTTGTAGAAAAAGGAGAAGATAAAATCATTTATAATTCTTCAATGTATCTTTCCAAAGGTGAAGTAAAATCCGTTTACAGAAAAATGTTTCCACCAACACATGGTATGTTTGAAGAATTGAGGTTTTTTGGCCGAGGAAAAGATTTCATAAAAATAGAAACTGACTATGGAAATGCAACAGTTATCATCTGTAGAGACTTCTTCCATCCAACACTACTTTCACTTGCCTATGCAAGTAATATCGATTTTGTATTTGCAATCTCAAACATGCCTCTAAGAGGCCTCAAGGAAAACACTCCGCAAATTCAAACTGCTGTTGAAACGGCAAGTTCTACATACACAAACTTCTTTAGCCTTTTTGTTGTCTATGTAAATAGGGTCGGTTTTGATGATGGACTAGGCTTTTACGGAGGAAGTTTTATCCAAAGTCCACTTGGAAAAAAATTAGTGCAGGCACCTCTATTCGAAGAAACACTAGTATCGGGAACTGTAGATACTGAGGATATATACAAAAAAAGGGCAGTATTTCCTTTAATAAGAGAAGAAGATTTCTCAAACCTATTAAGGAACTTTAAAAATATAGTGGAGGAAAAATAATATGGTTGATTTATCACTAAACTGGAATATAACTGAAAAATTTATAGAAAAATTTATTGAGGAAGAAACCAAAAGTAATGGCTTTAAACACGTAATCCTTGGGATCTCTGGTGGAATTGACTCTGCCGTTGTTGCAAAACTTGCAGTAAAAGCATTAGGAAAAGAAAATGTATTTGGATTAATTTTGCCATACAAGCTGAGTAGCAAAGAATCCTTAGAAGATGGGTTACTGGTTCAAAGAGAACTTGGTATATACTTAGAAACTATTGAAATTACGGAAATGGCTGATGCCTACATTTCAAAAATAAACACTGATGAAAAAGTAAGGATAGGAAATTTACTTGCAAGAATAAGGATGTCTATCATTTTTGATAAAGCAAGAGAGTTTGACGCAGTAGTTCTTGGAACAAGCAACAAAAGTGAGATTATGCTTGGCTATACGACTTGGTATGGAGATATGGCATGTGGAATGTATCCAATTGGAGATTTATACAAAACACAAGTTTTTAAACTCGCAGAACATATTGGAGTCCCTAAAAAGATTATAGATAAGAAACCCTCAGCTGATCTTTGGCCAGGTCAAACCGATGAAGATGAATTAGGATGCCCTTAT
Organism: Caldisericaceae bacterium; assembly: GCA_036574215.1. Classification (NCBI taxonomy): domain Bacteria; kingdom Pseudomonadati; phylum Caldisericota; class Caldisericia; order Caldisericales; family Caldisericaceae; species Caldisericaceae bacterium. Next base: position 12,571 of record JAINCR010000018.1, on the reverse strand, counting down.
TCCATTATAGACCAAGTTCTTTATTTATTTCTTGAAGAAAGAATGACTGAAGAAGAGATAGTTTCTTATGGGTTTGAAAAAGATAAGGTTGCAAAGCTCTTAAAAAGACATTTTAATACCCAATTCAAAAGAACCTTTCCGCCTGTTTGTAAGATCTCTCAAAGAACATTAGGTCACGATTTTCTTTATCCTCACGACTTATTTAAATAAAAAGTGCTCGACACATGCCGAGCACAATCTAAAAACAAGGAGGATAAAACACTAAATAATTTTTGAGAGCTCATCAACGCCTTTTTTAATTGTAAGCATCACCATTCCAAGTTTTGCCTCTTTATTTGTGACAACCATAAGCGCAGCAAGATTTTTAATTCCTGTTGTAATCACATAACCAAATTCACCTTTTACATACGCCTGTTCAAGGGTTCCCTTTTTAAGTTCTTCTAATGCTCTTTCTCCTAATGCTAAAATTGCAGCAGACATTGCAGCAACCCTGTCTTCTTCAGTATCCGGAGGAAGCAAACTTGCAATTGGGAGTCCGTCTAAACTCACAACTGCAAGAGCCTCAAGATCTGGGTTGTCGTTCTTTAACTGCTTTAAAATTTCCCCAATTTGAGAGGGTTTTCCTTCAGTCATCTTCTGCCTCCTAAAAGTTTATTTAAATACATTCTATACATAAACAATTTTTCCCCAAATATTCTCTTTTTCAACATAAAGAACACCTAAACTTGGTGTTTGGATTGCAAGAGAACCAGGGTTAAAGAATAAAACACCATCTGTATATTTTGACATCGGTTGATGGGTATGCCCAAAAATATAAGCATCAAAATTCCTGCTAAAAGCACTTTTTATTCTTTCTTCAATACCGTATGGACTACCACTTCCGTGAGTTAAAGCAAGAGAAACATTCTCAATATTAAGAGTCATCTTATCTCTTAAATGGTTTTTCACAAAATTGTCGTCCATATTTCCATGAACTGCATACACAATTTTCTTAAAAGAATTCAAATACTCAAGAACATCAAAAGAAGTAAAATCTCCCAAGGCAAATACTGCATCAACATCTTTCATATACAAAGACAAGTCGGGTAACTCTGAAATTCTATCTGTATAGTGCGTATCAGAAACAACCAAAATCTTTATCATCTTTAAACCGGTGCACCATACTCTTCTGCTTCTTTTACAAGACCTAACCTTGTAAGATGCATTTTTGTTGGTATACCTTCTTTGGACCAACCTCTTGTCATGTAGTATTCATCGAGCATCTTTTGTAATTCCTCTTCGGTAACGTAGTGTCCTTTGCTAACACCATTTGAAATTGGTTCATGCGTAACTCTATATGGAAGATGATCATCTTTCCTTCCTAAACCCTCTCTAACATTAAATAGTTTCTGAAGATTATAAATTCTTTCTCCAGTTAAAAGGAGTAAATCGGCACCAAGTCTTACTCCAGTTACTGCTTCAATACCATCCTGTATTTCTTTTTCAAGCCAGAAAAGACTTCTTGAGAATTTGCACATTCCAAGGGTATCATAAACAGTCATAAAATCTTCCCCAGTTTTTACTTCATAACCTTTCCAATCAGTTGAAAATCTATCGATATTCGAAAGTTTCCAGAATTTGCCAGTAAGTTCTGGAGCATAAATTCCACCAGTTAGATGGCATGCACCTCTTACGGATACTGCAATGGCAAGAGCCATTCCTTTTAGACCTCGCACATCATAGGCAGGTGGCTCTAACCCTTTTACTTCAAGAGCAAATAATTCTGAATTCTTTCCTAATTTAGCACTTGCCTCTTTTACTCCGTTAAAGAGAAGTTCTCCGAGTTTACCTTCTCTTTTTGCGAGTTTTTCCATAGCTAAGACAGCAGCATCACTCTGCCCAAAACGTAAATCAAGTCCATCTGTATCTTCTTTGGTAAGCAGTCCTTTTTCGTATGCTTCCATTGCCCATGCAAGCGTTACACCTGCTGAAATTCCATCGAGTCCTGCTCTATCACAAATCTCGTTAAGCTTTGCTGTAACTTCAATGTCCTCTATACCAAGATTACCACCAAGTGCGTATAGAAGTTCATACTCTACGCCTTCTACTTCAAAAGGAGCGTATTTTCCTTCCTTAAAAGCTATATGTCTTCCACATGGTTTATTACAATTTGGACAGGGGTGTAATTTTTTGGTATAGATTGGTGACCAATAATAAGGATCAAGGTGTGATTTTCCGTCTGGATGGGTATTGAAACTATCTTCGAAATAACTCTGTTGCCAGTTTTTTACAGGAAATACTCCGATCTCTTTATTTACCCATTCATAAAACTCCCCAGAGCCATAGGCCATATCCAATTTTGCAACTTCACTACCAATAATTTTGCCATTCCATTCTTTAATTGCTTCTTTAAGTTTTTCTCTATCAGAAACTGGAATCTCGTGAGTCCCCTTTACGGCAATTGCCTTCAAGAGTTTACTACCCATAACAGCTCCACCACCTGCACGAGCTGACTGCCTTTCTTCAAAATCAACACCTGCAATCTTTGAAAGTTTCTCTCCAGCGTAACCTATTGCACATGTTCTTACGTCACCTAACTCGTTCTTAAGGATTTCCTGTGTTTCAATTGCATCTTTTCCCCAAAGATTTGAAGCATCTCTTATCTCAACGCTATCATCATTAATGTATAAATAAACAGGTTTTGCACTTCTTCCTAAGATAACCATAGCATCAAAACCAGCATTCTTAAGCGCTACACCAAGGTATGCACCAGAGACACTTCTTCCAAAACCTCCTGTAAGTGGTGATTTAAACGTAAGTGTTGTTTTTGAAGCAGTTGGAAGTCCACTGCCAACAAGTAAGCCAGGTGCAATCACAAGCACGTTTTCCTGAGAAAGTGGATCGACCCCAGGCTTTACATAATCAAACAACAACCTTGTTGCAATACCAAGTCCACCTAAATAATCCATTTGGGTCTTTTCATCCAGAGGTTGCACTTTAACCGTGTTGTCCGAAAGATTAACTTCTAAAATTTTTCCAAAGAAACCTTCCATTCCTTACCTCCTTTCTAGAATGTTTCTTTCTCTAAAAATTGCTTTAATAATATTGCAACATTTTTAATATCGTTTTTATCAACAATTTCACCTTGAGTATGCACATACCTTGTTGGAACCGATACAGCAGCAGTCTTAACTCCATCTTTTGTAATTTGCATTGCAAAAGCATCGGTGGTGCCACCTGTAATAACTTCAAGTTGATACGGAATCGACTCCTTTTTTGCTACTTTAATGAGCCTTTCTCTAAGCTCAATATTTGTTATCATACCTCCGTCCATTACCTTGATAGCAGGACCTTTGCCTAATTCAATTGCATTAATTTTTGGTTCAGTATAATCTCCTGCAGTTGTTACATCAATAGCAATGCCGTATTCTGGAGTAATCTCGAAGGTAGATGTCCTTGCACCCTTTACACCAATCTCTTCTTGGACTGTAAATACAAAGAATGTATCAAATTTAAGGTTTTTCTTTTTTAGATTCTTCGCAACTTCTACCAAAATCGCACAGCCAACTCTATCATCTAAAGATGGTGCAATGATCCTTTCAACTGATTCTGAAAAAATAGGATAAAATACACCAAAAGAGCCAATGTTAACTTTTTCCAAAGCTTCTTTTTTAGATTTAGCTCCAATATCTATGATAAATTTTTCTATTTTAAATTCTTTTGGTTCCCATAAGGCATCTCTATCTTCATAAAAAACAGTGCCTTCTATTCCATTTTCAAAAAGGATTCTTGAGCCAAGTAAAAAACTTGTTCTCAAACCTCCAATCTGAGAAAAATGTAATAAGCCGTTTTTATCAATATCGGTAACAATAATGCCAATGCTATCAAGATGAGCTGCAAGCATAATTTTAGAACCCTCTCCCTTGAAATGTAAAACAAGGTTCCCAAATTTATCTTCGTCCGTTTCACAATCAATATTTTTAACTAAATCCTTGATAACTTTTTTTACTTCGAATTCTTTCGAAGAAGGACCAAAAGCCTTAACAAGCTTTTCTAAAGTATCAATCATGCTTGCCTCCATAATAATTCTTTATAAATTCAATGATAAGTCTTTTTGTTGCATTATAATCTTCAATATCAAATACAGAAACTGGACTATGGATATACCTCACAGGAACAGCAACAACGAGAACTCTAACTCCACCTTTTGTTAACTGTATTCTTGAAGAATCCGTTCCGCCTGCAACTACCTGTTTAAATTGGTATGGAATCTTAAGCTTCTCAGCCAAATGAACAAGTTTGTTCCTTAAATCATGGTCAGTAATGACAGATCCATCTTTGATTGTTATTACAGGACCATTTCCTAAAGAGGAACACTTTTCAGATTCTCTTACATCAGGAAAATCAGCAGCAATAGTTCCTTCTATTGTTATTGAAATGTCCCCCGTATATTTAAAAGCTCCAACAGTAGCACCTCTTAAACCCACCTCTTCTTGAGAGGAAAACATTGCAATAATTGGGACTTTTAAATCTTCTTTAAGAATGTCAGTAATAAGCGCACAACCAAGTCTATCATCAAAAGCTTTACCTGAATATCTTCTATTACTAAGTTGCTCAAATCCGGTATTAAAAATTATTGGATCACCAACATTAATGAGTTTAGATGCTTCTTCTTTTGATTTTGCACCAATATCTATAACTAATCTATCGTAAGTTATAGAAGAGTTCCTTTCTAATTCTTTTTGTAAGTGGATAGGTTTGGCAGAAATGACACCTTCTACTCGATTCTTTCCTATTAAAACTCTTTTTCCAGGTAATAATCTATCGTCAATGCCCCCAACTTTAAGAAACCTAACATACCCTTTTTCAGCAATACCTTTTACAAGAAGACCAACTTCATCCATATGAGCATTCAACATAATTTTTTCTTTTGGTAGATCTAGGTTTTTTAAAGCAATAAGATTCTTAAGGTTATCAACTTCTATATGGTCCACGAAACCTGCTATTTCTTTTTTAATAATATCAATAACTTCGTCCTCAGAGCCAGAAACCCCAAAAGCATTACTCAATTTTTTAATAAGCTCAATACTCGCCATTTAGGTCTCCTAGTTTGTTGTAATGCTCAATAAAAATTTTAACGAGGTCAACAGTTCTCTCAACATCTGTTAAATCAAACATTTCGTTAGGGGTATGCATGTATCTAACTGGAATACTAATAAGAGCAACAGGAATTCCTGATCTTACGAGTTCTATTTTATCGGCATCAGTATGGGATAAAATACCAACTTCACGGTTAAAAGGAATACCAAACTTTTTTGCAGTTTCTATGAGTTCATTTACAATATCTCTATTGCCTGACACACCTACATAAATAGCAGGACCACTTCCAAGCTCAAATCCATCATCACTACTTACTTCATTCTGCATTGCAAAGGTTACATCAAAAACAATTGCTAAATCAGGCAAGATTGAAAAAGTTGAAGTAATAGCTCCTAAAGATGTAAATTCCTCTTGAGAGGCAAATACACCATAGATATTCACATCATGCATAATCTTTTTTAATCTTCGGAAAATTTCAATCACCACGTAAGTTCCAAGACGGTTATCTAAAGATTTATTTACAAAATAATTACCAACTCTCTCAAAGTCAGATGTAAAAGTAATATAATCTCCAACAGAAACATTATTCTTTAGTTCATCAAAGTCCAAGCCGCAATCAACGTAAAGATTATCAAAATTATAGGGTTTGTTCTCTTCTCCTTTTTTAACAAGGTGGTAGGGTTTTATGCCAATTACACCTGTAATAGGTTTTTTGCCGTGAACAACCACTTTTGAGCCAGGTAAAATTTTGGGATCAATAGAATTGGAATAAAATTTTAAAAATCCTTCTTTTAGTATATCTGTAACAACCATAAATACTTCATCAACGTGTGCTTCAAGCATTAGAGAACACTTACCCAACCCCTTTTTATAACATATTAAGGAATTGCTCTTTTCATGAACAAAAATATCATCCACATAGTCTTGTAATTCTTTGGTAATTAAGTCAAAAATAGCATTTTCTTTGCCGCTTGGTGCATAAACACTTGAAAGAGTTTTTATTAAAGAATTCTCATCCATATTTCACCCGAAGAAAAGTTTTAATTCCCTTTGTGCATCTTCAACACTTGAAGAAGCATGCACTACATTTTCTGTAAGATACGGAGAGAAATCCCCCCTTATACTTCCTGGAAGTCTTTTTGCAGGGTCTGTTGCACCTATGATAATCCTACAATTCATAATTGCTTCTTCACCAACTATTTTTATAACAACCACGGGACCAGATATCGTATAATTTATGAGTTTTTCAAAGTAATCACGACCTTTATGAGCCTCATAAAGTTCTTCTGCCTGTTCTCTTGAGAGTTGCTCCATTCTTAATTCCGCAATCTTCATGAGTTTTCTTTCAAAACGGGAGATAATCTCTCCAACGAGACCTCTTTTAACACCATCTGGTTTTATCATTACAAATGTTTCTTCTATCATATTTCCTCTAACTTATCAAGATAAATTTCTTTATCTTCTGGGTTATAGCCAATCAATTCAGCGTATCTTCCTAATTCAATAATGCTCTTAAGGGTTTCTTCAGCTTCTTCATCAGTCATTTCCTCTTGAAGCATTTCAAGTAAATCATCTCTATAGATTGAATTATCGGTTGTTTTAACCAACAAATTGATGATTTTTTTAAAAATTGGTAATTTTTTGATTGACTCTTTAAAAAGGATTTTTCTCTTATTTTCGTCACCAAACACAATCTCCTTACCTAAACTAGTAATTGATACATCTCCTTCTTTTGCTTCAACATAACCTAATGCCTGAGCTAACTTAAGAAGCGATATAAGTTCATCTGCCTCAATTTCAATATCTTCAGGGATCATGTAAATATCAACTTTCCCTTCAGCATCTTCCAAATAAGCAAGCAAACCTAACAATTTACCTATTTCTACATAAGGTAACGGCAATATGTCATCCATTATTTACCCGTTTAGGGATTCACCTCCTTACTTAAACTTGATCCAAGAATCATCGAATATATTTTATCATAAATTGCATAAAACTCCTTGCTCTCCCTATCTCTTGGACGCGGTAGATCAATTCTTTCGTCACCGATTATTTTGCCAGGATGTGCAGAGAGTATGATAATTCTATCAGACATATAAACTGCCTCTTCTATGTTATGTGTAACAAGTAAGATAGATTTTAAAGAGAGTTTTCCTGATTCCCAGAGTTTAAGAATCTCAGACCTAAGGTTCTCTGCAGTTAAAGCATCAAGAGCAGAAAATGGTTCGTCCATAAGTAGTAGTTCAGGTTCCATTATAAGTGCTCTTGCAATACCAACTCGTTGTTTCATTCCTCCTGAAAGTTCCCTAGGGTAAGCCTCTTCAAAACCTTCCAAACCAACCATATCTATATATTTAAAGGCTTTTTTTAATCTTTCCTTTAAAGATACACCCTTTGCTTCAAGACCAAGAGTAATATTTTCAGTAACATCAAGCCACGGCAAAAGACCAAAAGATTGAAATACCATACTTGTATATGGGTTAATATCATTTATTACTAAGTCTCTAAATAATACACTTCCAGATGAAGGTTTTAAAAGCCCTGCTATAATCCTTAAAAGTGTGCTTTTACCACATCCAGAAGGACCAACAAGACTTACAAATTCACCTTCATCAACGTCGAAATTAATATTTTCAAGCACAACAACTTCTTTATTTTTTAAAGGAAACGTTTGATACACGTTTTTTACACTCAAAAGCGCCATTTAACTCTCCATTTTGTATTTATCTAGAATTTTATCATAAAGTGGCCTATAAACAAAATGATTAATCGAATAGACGGTCAAAACCATTGCAAATAAGGCAAAGATAAATAATGTCTTTTCGTTATTTAAAAGGGAATCATTAAGCAAAGCTCCAATTCCACTTACCGTATAAATTTTACCTTTTAATTCAATGTATTCAGCAACTACAAGGGCATTCCATGCACCACCAATCGACGTTATTGTGCCTGTAAGAAAAGATGGTAACATTGATGGAATTAACAACCTCATTAACTTCAATTTTCCCTTAACCCTATAAGAATCTACAACTTCAAGAAGATCATTAGGGATCGCCTTTAATCCACCAAGAGCAAGAAAAACAATATACCACTGCATACCTGTGAGTATCAAAACAATAGAAGCTATTTCTAATCCAAATTTAAATGGCAAAAGAAAGTACAAGAGAAGCGGGAAAAATGAAATTGCAGGAATTGAAGAAAGAATCTGAAATATTGGAAGAACAAAATTCAACAAGCGTTTCCTTTGGGATAAAAAAATTGCAACCGGAACTGTCCAAGACACTGCAATAATATACGATATCAGAATTCTAAGAAAAGATAAAAATAAAGATTTAGCTGTTGTAAAAACATACTGCAGTTTGAATGTTGAAACAAGTAAAACAATACCTTTTGCTGTCGCAATTGACAAGTATATCAATATGCCAATAACACCAACAGTAAACAAGAACCTTATACCTTTCTCAACTACTTCAAAAATTTTTGATTTTAAAATTTTTCTAAAATCTATTGGATTAACGTTTTTTCTTTTAAAAGGTTCTAAAAGTAATAAAAGTATATTCTTAAGTTTTGAAAGTATATTTCCTACAAATTCCCAAAAATAGATAACGATATCTAAAACTTCTTTTTGCTCTTCTTCACCCGGAAATACTGAATAATTAAACCTTCTTGACCATTGGCTTAAGGGCCTCCACATAAACATATCCAACAAAAAAATCACTAAAGCAAGAGATAAAATACCAAGGATGACAAGTCCAATTTTATTTTCTGAAGCAGCAACAAGAATAAAACTTCCAATACCTGGTAGTCTAAAAGACTTCTCTCCAGTTGCAAAGATTTCAGAAGCAACAAGGAAATACCAACCGTTTGACCAACTTACAATGCTATTATAAATGATTTTGGGTATTGACGCTGGAATATACAACCTTCTAAGTCGAAGTAAGTGGTATGGGTCAAAAAACGCATAAGCTTCGTAAATATCCCTGGGTATTGCTTTTATACTCTCATAAATACCAAATGAAATGTTCCAAGATTGAGAAGTAAAAATAAGAAAAATTGAAGCTAACTCCACACCAACTATTGAATTAGGAAATATTGAGATAAAAAAAGCAATTGCAACAGGGAAAAATCCAAGTATTGGGACTGATTGTAAAATATCAAGGATAGGGATTAAAATTGCCTCTCTTCTTTTATCTGTTGCAGCAAGATAACCATAAGTAAAAGCAAAGATTAAAGAAACAAAATACGCTAAGAACATTCTGATTAAAGACCTAAAAAGGTAATAAGGAATTAATGAAACTTTTAAATTTTCTACAAAACTTGATATATTTACCTGTCTTTTATAAAACAAATAGACAAACCCAATTAACAATGCAATGAATGCAATCTGAATAAGAAGTTGATTTACCCTCGCCTTTTCCTTCATAATCAAAAAGCTTGTTTGTCTGACTCAAAAGGAGTGTCGTCAGGAGTTCTACTAATCTCAAAAACCACTGTATTCTCAGGATCAGGACATGAAACATAGGCTTTATTAGGGTCTTTCTCCCAAGGAAGAGTGCCACCGTATCTAAGTGGGGTAATAAATGGCCAGAGCGTAACAAAAGCCCAACCACAAAACTGCACGGGAACTGGTTGACCATTGCTATCTATCTCAAAGGTATCACCCACTTTTAAATTTGCAGCGCAGTGTCCTTCTACACTTACAACCCTAATTTTTATTTTATACATACTCATCAATTCAATTATATAAAAAAAGTAAATTTACCAAACCAAATTGAATGATTTTATGTATAATTGGGTATGAAAGACGAAAAAATTAAGAAAAACCTGTTTGGAAAGAAATCGTATCTGTTCAACGTAATTATTGCCTTGCTCTTTGTTCTTGCCCTTTTAATTTACGCAAAACTCATACCAATAAATAAAAATACTCCTAATTTACCTTCTTTACAAGATAACATTACTCTTTTCTACGAACCAGATATGGGTAAAGAGCCTATAATAAGTGGTATTAAAAGTGCACAAAACTCAATTGATATAGAGTTGTACACGTTTTCTGACACAGATATTTTAAGTGAACTTAAAAACGCCAAGCTACGTGGTGTTAAAGTAAGGGTAATACTTGAAGAAAATCCTTACGGAGGGTATTCTGCAAATAAAAATACATACGATAAATTAAGATACTATGGAATTGATGTTAAATGGGATAACAAGGCGTACAATTTTACACATTCAAAATTTTTAGTAATAGATAATAAAACTGGCTATATACTGACTCTAAACCTTACAAAATCGGCATTTACCAAAAATAGAGAGTTTGGCGTAATTACAACGGATAAAAAAGTTATAGAAGAACTTGCAAAAATTTTTGAAGCTGATTGGTATAGAAAACCATACAACATAGGAAGCAATTCAATACTTGTTGTAAGCCCAGAAAATTCTCGCACAAGAATTGAAACACTCCTTAGAAGTGCTCATGGTGAAATATTAATGTATGCAGAAGAAATAAGCGATCCAGCCATAGAAAGAATTTTAAAGGAAAGGCGTGCATATGGAGCAGTGGTAAAAATTATTATTGCAGATCCTAACAGTATCGAAGATAACGCAAGAGTAATTGATGATCTTAAAAGATACGGTATAGATATAAAATACGTTTCAAACCCTTTTATACACGCAAAAGTTATTGTTGTTGATGAAAAGTATGCCTTTATTGGTTCTGAAAATTTTTCTTCTAATTCATTAGATAACAATAGAGAAGTAGGTATTATTACAGACAATAAAGAAGTTATTAAACAACTTGTAGAAGTGTTTTCTTGGGACTTCGGAAAATAAAACAATTATCTCCCATAGGTGTCTGTTAACTCTTTCAAAAACGCAAAATCTTCGTCATTAAGGTCAGAAGTTTTTAATCTAAACCGCCAGTTATTATGAGCAACCCCTGGAGAATTCATTCTAGAAGATTCATCAAATCCTAATACATCTTGTATTGGTATGATGGAAAAGTAGGCAACAGAAGAAAGCGCTAACCTCATAAGGTCTTTATGAATTGTATCAATTGATGGCTCATGCCCAAGATAACTTTTCAAATAAGCCTTTGAAGAGTCTGGAACTTCAAATTTTATCCACCCTTTGCAGGTGTTATGGTCGTGTGTCCCAGTGTAAACAACGGTAGGGTTTTCATAATTATGTGGAAGGTAGAGATTTGTAGGAGAACCATCAAAGGCAAACATCAATACCCTCATATTTGGAATTTTGTAATGCTTAATCACTTTAACTACATCTTCGGTTATTAAACCAAGGTCCTCTGCAATAAAAGGCATGTCTTTTAGGTTTGATTTAACTGTATCAAAAAAGTCATAAGCAGGCACATTAATCCATTCTCCAATCCTTGCGTTGGGCATCCCCCGTTCTATCGCATAATACGCAACAAATCCTCTAAAATGGTCTAAACGGATAATATCGGTAATTTTCAAAAGGCGATTGAATCGTTTAATCCACCATTCAAAATTGGTCTCTTTATGCGCATTCCAATTGTAAACAGGATTACCCCATAATTGTCCATCTTCATTGAAATAGTCTGGCGGAACACCTGCAACTTTAACAGGATAACCATTTTCATCTAAGTCAAATAGATGTCTATTAGCCCACGCATCAGCACTATTTAGATCAACATATATGGGTATATCACCAATAATTTTAATGCCGTTATTGTTTGCGTAATCTTTAAATTCCAAAAATTGTTTGTAGGCAATAAACTGCAAAAATTTTATAAATCTTATTTCTTCACTTAGACTCTCCTTTGCTAAAAGTAGGGCATTTTTTTTCCTATTCCTAAATTCTTCTGGCCATTCTTGCCAAGTTTTCCCATTAAATTTTCCTTTTAATGCAACAAAAAGGCTATAATCATCAAGAAAATAAGTATTTTCATCACAGAATTGGTAAAATTCATCTGTCTCTTTAAAGTTTTTAAATGCGCTTCTAAATGCCTTAAATTTATTTTCAATCACCCTATTGTAATCTACAAAGTTAGATTCTTTAATTTTGAATTGAGTAATATCCTCATTTTTAAGAAGCCCTATATCAACGAGTTTTTCAAGCGAGATAAAAATAGGATTTATTGCAAAAGCCGAAATAGAAGAGTATGGGCTATTGTCAAAGAAAGGCTCAGTAGGTCCAACTGGAAGAATTTGAATTAATTTTTGATGAGCATTTTTTAGATAATCAATGATAAGTTTTGCAGGATACCCAAGGTCTCCAACTCCATATTCACTTGGAAACGAGGTAATATGTATTAGCACTCCACTTTTTCTTGAATATTCCATATTATCACCAGAGACTATTATAAATAAATCTGTAAATTTAAAAAGATCACGAATTGCCTCATCAAAAATATATTCAAAATTAAATCTGCCTTCCATAAAAATCTATTCAAAAATTTAAATGGAGGTAAAATGAGATGAAAAAGTAGGAAGATTATGAAGAAGTTAAAAGAATGAGG
>JAINCR010000017.1 GCA_036574215.1 Caldisericaceae bacterium | reverse complement strand
TTTCTAAATTAGAAAATTGGAAAGTTACTCATAAAATTGGCATTTTGCCTAACAGCATACTTACAGCTTGCCACTTGGAAGCGCATTCAAATGTTTTTTAGGTAAGTTAACCTAAATCCTTTTTATAGACCTCAAGATCACTTAAGCTCTTGCACTTGAAAAAGTTTAGCTCAAAACACCTTTAACATAGGTAAATTAAAAAAGTTAGACAAATTTACAAAATCATAAAATTGTCTATAATAATTAACACAAATATTTCAAAAAAATTGGAGGATTAAAAATGAGTAGTTATTATCCAAATTCAAAGGTAGAGGTCAAAGGATTTGAAGCAAAACATTACGATAGATTATTGGATATTATAACTTTTGGATCATATGCTTCGTTTATAAAGAAAGCTATTGAAAAATTAGAGATTAAACCAAATGATAGAATTTTAGATCTTGGAGCAGGAACTGGGAGAAATGCTTGCTTAATGAGAAAGTTCCTTTCAGAAAAAGGAGAAATTGTAGGGTTAGATATTTCCGATGAGATGATTGCACAGTTTAAAAAGAAATGTGAGCCTTTCAATAATGTAAAAATTATCAAAAAAAGAATTGATGAGCAATTAGACTACAAAGATGAGTTTGACAAGGCTTTTATCTCATTTGTGCTACATGGCTTTCCTCAAGAGGTTAGAATTAAGATCATTAGAAATGTCTTTAATGCATTAAAAAAACAAGGTGAATTTTTTATCTTGGATTATAACGAATTTTCTTTAGATAAAATGCCTTTTTATTTAAAGATCCCTTTTAGGATTATAGAGTGTCCTTATGCATTTGATTTTATCGAAAAAGACTGGAAAAAGATACTTTCTCAAGAAGGTTTTATAAATTTTAAGGAGTATCTTTTCTTTGGTAGATATATAAGATTGCTTAAAGGAATAAAGGCATGAATTTACCAAAAAGATTTTAAAATGCGAAATTAAGTTTTCCTTCTTGTCCTTCTAATAATTTCTTTAACTACCGAAAACCTTGTAATGCCAGTAAAAAATAAAATAAAACCAAAGACAAGGCAAAGGATCTGAAAGATATTATGAAACCTATATATTGTATTAAATAGAAAAGTCTTGGGGTAGTAGTTATCCAAGTAAAGGTAATTAAAATCGGTAATTTTGTACCCCAGAACAAAAACTCCTACCCCCAAAACTACTCTTACAATACTTTCAAATAAAGAGATATTTTGCTCTTTCACTTACCCTTTGAAGGTGAAGATTTCTCAGGTGCTTTGTATGGAAGCGGAACATACTGAACAGAAGGTCTCATTGAAGGATTTTGTGGATAAAGGTCCATCAACTCGTAGATTTCTTTAGGCACATCTGAAGATACGTTTAGCCCAATTTCTTTTGCTTCTTCGTATGTAAGAGGATAATCATGGGTCCATCTTCCATCGGTAAGTATTGTTGCAATTTTTTCTGCATCTTCTTCAGTCCTATCATTTGCCAATAGTAGTCTTTTTACAAAAGTTTTTACTTGCAGCATTGCCTTTTTTGATATATCAGCAAGAATAATAGTCTCATCACTTATCCTATCTTTATTTTTTTCTTCTACTACCTTAAGAATAGAGATAGCGGGGTAATTACCAATTTGTGGGTCCACTGGGCCCAAAACAGCATTTTCATCCATTACAATTTTATCAGAAGCAAGGGCAAGCATTGTTCCTCCACTCATTGCATAATGCGGAATAAAAACTGTAACTTCACCTTTATGCTTTACAAGTGCTTGGGCAATTTGTTCTGTTGCTAAAACAAGTCCACCAGGTGTATGCAATATGATATCAATTGGCATATCTTCAGGGGTAAGTCTAATTGCTCTCAAAACTGCTTCGGAATCTTCAATGCTTATGTATCTTGTGATTGGGATACCAAGTAAACTCATTGTCTCTTGCCTATGAATCATCACAATCACTCTTGATTTTCTTTTCTTTTCAAAATTTCTAATAAATTCTAATCTTTGGATCTCAAGATTTTTCTGCCTTATCAGTGGAGAAAGAAGGGAGATTATAATAAAAGCCCAAAATAAGATATTAAAAATCACTCCCACTGTATCCGTCATATTAACCTCCTTGATAAATTATAGCATAAAACAGGTTAAATTTATTTATCGTTTTTAAAACTTTGAGACCTATTATAAGATATTCAAGTAGATTTTAACTCTTGACATACGAACTTTTGTTCGTATAATTAAAATGATGGAAAGGATAATTGCTCACTTAGATATGGATGCATTTTTTGCATCAGTAGAGCAAGTAAGGAAACCTTGGCTAAAAGGAAAAGCCATAGGTGTATCTAACCACCCAAATGGGAGGTCTGTTATTGCAACTGCTTCTTACGAAGCAAGAGTTTACGGAATAAAATCTGGTATGCCAATAAAAGAAGCAATAAAAAAACTTCCATCACTTATAATCGTAAAAGGGGATATGAATCTTTATGAAGAAATTTCAGACAAGATTTATGAGATCCTAAAAAAGTATGCACCAAGTATTGAGCGCTTTTCTATAGATGAGGCGTTTTTAGATTTTTCGTATATTGCAAAAAATTACGATAACGCAAGGACAATAGCCTTATCCATTAAAGAAGACATTCTAAGGCAAACACAACTTACGTGTACTATTGGAATAAGCTACAATAAGTTAGTTTCCAAAATTGCTTCAAAACAAGCTAAACCCGATGGTTTGCTTATCATTAAAAAAGAAGAAGCGTTTGATTTTTTACGCAATTTAAATGTTTCAAAAATACCAGGCATTGGGAACAAAATAGAAAAAAAGTTAAAAGAGCACTTTAATGTAATAACAATTGAGGACTTACAAAAAATCAATTTAAATGAACTTATAAGAGTATTCCATTCGTATGGAGTATTTCTATACCAATCTGCAAGAGGAATAGATGAAAGTAAAGTAATAGATGAATTTGAGAAAAAACAAGAAAAATCAATTGGCAACTCAACAACGCTGGATTTTGACACTGACAATATAGATATTATAAAAAGTGTCTTAAAAAAGATCTCAGCCAATGTAGGCTTCAGATTGAGAAGTAAAAACTTTCTAACAACAAAAATCTTACTAACGATAAGGTATGAAGATTTTACTACATTTTCATATCAAACAACGGTACACGAAACAAACAACGATTATACGATATACGAAGCATCACTCAAAACATTCAGACAAAATTACAGTGGAAAGAAGGTAAGGCTACTTGGTATTACTGCAACAAACCTTAAAAGTAATGATCAAGGTCTTTTCAATAAGAGTAAAACAAAAGAAGAGAATATTTTAACAGCAATTGATACAATTAAGAAAAAATTCAATGACGCTACAATATCTTATGCAGATACACTGACTTTAGATACTCTATTTTTTAGTAAAAAAATAAGCGGAAGATGATACTCTTCCGCCTTTAATTAGATTTTATATTTTAATGTGTAAGGAATGTTATTAAAATTCCAGCAACCACAGCTGTTCCTATAACACCTGCTACATTTGGCCCCATTGCATGCATAAGAAGGAAGTTTCCTGGGTTTTCTTCTTGGCCAACTTTCTGAGATACTCTTGCAGCCATTGGCACAGCTGATACTCCTGCAGATCCAATAAGAGGATTAACCTTACCACCTGTTACCCAATAGAAAATTTTTCCTATAAGTAATCCGCCAATTGTTCCTCCACTAAAAGCAACAACTCCTAAAACTATAATTTCTAAAGTCTTAATATTTAAGAACGTATCCCCACGCATTGTAGAGCCAACAGTTGTTGCAAGGAGAATGGTTGCAATATTAATGAGCTCATTTGCCGTAGTATTTGATAGTCTTTCAACAACACCAGATTCTCTAAAAATATTGCCAAGCATCAACATACCAACAAGAGGAGCAATGGGAGGAAACAATAGACCTACAAGAATTGTTACAACAATAGGAAATATAATTTTCTCAATTTTTGAGACCTCTCTTAGCTGGGACATTACAACGCTTCTTTCCTTTTTTGTTGTTAATAATCTCATAAAAGGAGGCTGAATAATAGGAACAAGCGACATATACGTATATGCAGCTACAGCAATAGGCCCAAGAAGATGAGGAGCAAGTTTAAGAGTTGTATAAATTGCAGTTGGCCCATCAGCACCTCCAATAATGCCAATGGAAGCAGCCTCTTTAATATCAAATCCAAATAATAACGCAATGAATAAGGCAATAAAAATACCAAGTTGTGCTCCTGCTCCCATAAGCACAGTCATTGGATTTGCAATAAGAGGCCCAAAATCAGTCATCGCTCCAATACCCATGAAAATAATTATTGGCAAAAGCTCTGTTTCAACAAGACCTTTGTAAATCAAATAGAAAAATCCATTTGGAGGGTCCGTAATTCCTGAAAGAGGAAGGTTTGCCAGTAACGTGCCAAAACCAATCGGTAAAAGTAAAAGAGGTTCAGCTTCTTTAAAAATTGCAAGATATATTAGTAAAATAGCAATGAAAATCATAATAATTTCTTTTATACTTAGTGCAGAAAAACCAGATAAAGAAAGTATCTGTAAAAGCTTGTCCATATTTACCTTCCTAACTTTAAAAGCTTCTTATTAGTTTCAACTTTATCGCCTGGTTTTATGTAAACTGCTAATACCTTTCCATCAAACGGAGCAAAAATTTCATTTTCCATTTTCATCGCATCAATAGTTAAAAGCACACTACCCCTTTTAACATTTTGTCCTGCCTGCACTAAGACTTTAAGAATTTTACCTGGTAGCGGAGCAAGAACAAAATCAGTCACATTTTCAACAGGTTCAACAACAGGTTCAGAAGGTTCAAGAGTTTTTTCTTCCACAATACTTTCTTCCTTAACGACTTCTTTGGTGACTTCCTGAGAGGTTTTTTGTTCTACAGTCTTACTTTCTTGTAAATCCTTACCAATTTTATTTTCCCTTTGTATTTTCTCTTCTACCCTTGTTTTTTTAGTATCTACCTCTTCAATTTCTACGTTGAAAACTTCTGAGTCAATTTTAATCTTGTAAATTTTACCCATTTCTCCACCTCTTTTCTTTTAAAGATGATAATGTTCTTTCACTTCTTAAAACTTTTTGTTCTTCCTTTGTAACATTCTTATCTGCAAAATATTTAGCAAGTGCAACACTTAAAGCAACAACCTTCTTTTTGTTAATTAAATCTTCTCTTGTTTCTTCAAAACCTACTGGCTCCTCAAATTCTTTTACTTCGCCTGATTTTATAAAACGTAAAAATGAAATAAATAAACCTAAAATAAAAAGAATAAAAAAAGTGAGAATATTACCAAAAACACCAAGTAGTAATCCTTCTTTTAGTGCTTGATTCATACGACCTCCTAAAAAGGAATATTGCCGTGTTTCTTCTTAGGCAAATCTTCATACTTTGAATTAAGATATTCAATCATATAAATGAGTTTTTTTCTTGTATCCTTTGGGTCGATTACATCGTCAACATACCCTCTTTCCCCTGCAAGGTAAGGATTTGAGAATTGCTCACTGTATTCTAAAATCTTTTTTGCTTTTGTTTCATTAGGATTTGGTGAAGATGCAATTTCTTTAGCAAAAATTATGCTAGCTGCACCTTCTGCACCCATTACCGCTATTTCTGCCTGAGGAAAAGCATAAACAACATCAGCACCAAGATGTCTTGAGCACATTGCAATGTATGCACCACCATATGCCTTTCTTAAAATAACTGTTAATTTAGGAACCGTTGCTTCTGAATAGGCATATAGAATCTTTGCACCATGCCGAATAACGCCGTTATGCTCCTGCTGTGTTCCAGGCATATAACCTGGTGTATCAACAAATGTTATAAGAGGAATGTTAAACGCATCACAAAATCTAACAAACCTCGCTATTTTATCAGACGAATTTATGTCAAGCACTCCAGCAAGATATACAGGTTGATTTGCTACAATCCCAACCGTTTTGCCATTTAGTCTTGCAAAGCCAACAACTGCATTCCTTGCGTAAGATTCATGAACTTCAAAGAATGTTCCTTTATCTACAACTTCGTTTATTACATCTTTTACATCAAAAGCTAAATTAGGTTCATCTGGAACAATTTGATATAAGTTAGGAGTTTCTCTATCTGAAGAATCATCTGATTCAACCTCAGGTGGATCTTGCAAATAATTGTCAGGAATATAACTCAATAACTTTTTCACTAATTCAATTGCCTCATTATCATCTTTTGCAAGGAAATGTGCAACTCCACTTTTCTCGTTATGGATTAAACCACCACCAAGCTGTTCGTGAGTAACTTTCTCTCCTGTTACAGCTTCTACAACGTTTGGCCCTGTTATATACATGGTTGCTTTCTCCGTCATGATGATAAAATCCATAAGAGCTGGTGAATAAACGGCACCACCTGCTGTAGGTCCCAACTGAACAGAAATTTGAGGAATAACGCCTGAGGCTTTAACGTTTCTATAAAATATATCTCCATAACCTCTTAGCGAATCTACACCTTCCTGTATCCTTGCTCCACCTGAGTCATTTAGCGCAATAAACGGAATACCAAGCGAAAGAGCCATTTCCTGCATTTTAACAATTTTAAGAGCATGCATCTCTCCTAAAGAGCCACCCATCGCTGTAAAGTCTTGAGAGTATATCGCAACCCTTCTTCCGTTAACTCTGCCAACACCTGTTACTACTCCATCAGCTGGGATAAATTTTTTATCAAGTTCAAAATAGGTTGAACGTGTTTTAACAAAGATGTCAAATTCTTCAAAAGAATCGGGATCAACTAAAAGGTCAATCCTTTCTCGAGCTGTGAGTTTACCCTTTTGATGTTGTTTCTCTACAATTTGAGGATCAGTTTTAATGATCTTTGATTTCTTCTCCTCAAGTTCCTTTAATCTGTCATCCATCGACATATTACACCCCCATAGAATTTTTTAAAAAATAAAAAAATAAGCATTAACATGCCTCGGTTTTTTAAAAATTGGATAAAATAAAAATTCTCCTTTCACTGAAATTTATATCAGAATTATAAATTTTGTCAAGAATGCTTGCAATTCCAAATATACTTCATGTAATATGCTCAACCTTGTAAAATTTCCAATTAGTAAACTCTTCAATAACAATACAAAATAGCTAGCAATTTTAATCATAAAAGTTAACTATAGAACCACTAAAAATATCAATCATCTTCCCGTTTTCATCTAAAAGCAATTCTCCAAATACTCCAACTCCAACAACAACACCTTCTACAATTTTATAACCTAAATCAACCTTCGTTTTCCTGTTTAAAATAGCGAGGTTTTCTTCGTATTCTCTTTTAAAATTTCTAAAACCATGTTTAAAAAAATCGTTGATTAGATTGTTTTCTTCTTCAAGTATTGCCCAAAAGATTGTCTCCTTATCAATATTAATAAAATCTTTAAGCGATATAGAAGAATTGATAACATCTTTAACATCATTTTGAATATTTAACCCGATACCAGCAAACGTAAGATTACTTTTTTCTACTAAAATTCCTCCAAGTTTCTTTTTTTCTATTACTATGTCGTTAGGCCATTTCACTTTAACTTTCTCAACATACCTCTTAAGAACCCTTAAAATTGGGATAGATAAGAACGTTGAAAAACCGAGTATGTTATTTAAATTCAATACCTCCGTAAAATATAACCCACCATAAGTCGATTGCCATTTTCGCTCGTACTGCCCCCTACCTTTCGTTTGGATAAAAGATCTGACAATAAAAGGTGGCAAAAAAGTATTAGAAAGCTCTTTTGCAAGATCCATTGTAGAAGAGGTTTCATAAACAATGACAACATTCCTTTTAAGTTCCATGTAAAATTATATTTGAATATTGGAAAATTTTGATATCATTTAAATATGGAAAAAGAAAATCAAATTAAAGTAGGCATAATTATTGCAAGCGATACGAGAAGCTCTGGATTAAATAAGGATGAAACAATCCCGTTATTAACTGATTTTATTGAAAAAGAAGGGTGGATTTTAGTTGATGCTTCTGTTGTTCCAGATGAGATACACCTTATCAAAGAAAAACTACTTTACTATGCTGATGTTTTAAAAGTTGATCTTATTTTAACAAGCGGAGGAACTGGGCCCGCTAAAAGAGATGTGACTCCTGAAGCAACAAGAGAGGTTATTGAGAAAGAGATGCCTGGTTTTTCTGAAGCGATAAGAATGGAAAACTTTAAAAATGTAAAAACTTCGATTCTTTCAAGAGGAATTACGGGCATAAGAGGAGACACTTTAATAATCAACTTGCCTGGTAACCCTCAAGGAGCGATAGATTCTTTACTGGTTGTAAAAGAAGCAATTCCACATTGTTTAGAAATCATGCAAGGCAAAGGAGGAATTCATGGAAAACATACTTAGTGAATTAGAAAGATTTGAAGGAGTTAGAGGAGTTGCAATTGTAAGTAATGACGGTTTAATAGTGCACTCTCTACTTCCCCCAGACCTTGACCCAGATGCCGTTTCAGGAATGTGCGCAACAGTTTTTAGAAATGGCATAACAACAGCAAAAGTTCTAAATTCAGGAAAAGTGCGACACATCCTTATTGAAACTGATACTGATTTTATCATATTCTCAAACATTGGCAATGGTTTCCTTGCAGTAATTTCTACAAGAAAAATAAATCTTGGACTGCTTAGGATAAAGATTGATAAAGCAGTAAAAGAAATAAAAGAGAAACTAATCGAAGAATAATACTTTCTTCACAATTTCTTCATAATTTCCGAATATCATAAAAAAGATTCGGAGGTGAAATTATGGAAGAATTAGAAAAAAATAATGAAAACAATGAGTTTGAACATCATGAAAGAAAAAGTTGGCTTGTTTACCTTATTGTAGGTATTATCATTGGCAGTATCATAGGTGGAATTTTTGGCACTTTTATCGTCTTTAAAAACCCTTCTCTTTTCCCATGGGTACTTAGTGAGACGTCTACCAAAACACCTCAACAGGGTAGTAGTGTAACTGTAGGAACAAACCTTGTTGACATCCAAAACCAAATTGAAGAGATTGCAAATAAGGTTTCGCCTGCAGTTGTCCGAATTATATCAACTACTCAGGTTGTTTCTCCTTTTTTCTTCCAAGTTATTCCACAACAAGGCTTAGGCTCCGGAGTAATAATTAAAAGCGATGGCTTAATACTTACAAATAACCACGTAATTGAAGATGCAACAAAAATAGAAGTAACTCTTTCAAACGGAAAAACTTATAAAGGAGTAGTTTTAGGAACAGATCCATCTTCAGATCTTGCACTTCTAAAAATCAATGCAAACAATCTTCCTGTTGCTACATTTGGTGACTCCCAAAAGGCAAAAGTTGGAGAACTTGTAGTAGCTATCGGTAATCCCTATGGACTTGACCATACCGTAACTTTTGGAGTAATTTCAGCTTTAGAACGAAATATAGATACTGGCGATGGAAAAACAATGTATGGTGTAATACAAACTGATGCAGCCATTAACCCAGGAAATAGTGGCGGACCTCTTGTTGACCTAAAAGGAGAAGTTATAGGTATTAACACAATGATCTATCAAGGGGCTCAAGGTCTTGGTTTTGCTGTTTCATCTAATACGGCAAAAAAAGTTATTGACAATCTATTAAAAACAGGCTCTATGAAATGGCCGTATTTGGGAGTGCAGGTTACAACGATGACAAAAGAAATAGCAGACTCTTACAATTTACAATATGTTAGTGGTGTGTTTGTGGTTTCCGTTGTCTCAGGAAGCCCTGCAGACAGAGCAGGAATTAAAAAGTTTGATATTATAACAGAAGCAAATGGAAAACCTGTAAGCACAGCCGATGAATTAATTTCAATAATTAGAAATAGTAATACGGGTGATAAAATTACTCTTACAATTTCAAGAGATGGAAGGATCGTTAACGTAGTAGCTACACTCGGCTCTCAGTAAAATTTAAACTTACTTAAGTAAATTTGGGGTAGGAGAAACTCTTACCCCAATTATTTTTTTTGAAAAAACAGAATTTTTTAAATTTTCAAAGACTTCCTTAGGCGGTGTTTCTGTTAAAATACTAACATCAAAAACAGATACTTTATCAAAAAATTTTCTTGCAGGACCAAGTATTTTTGTTTCAGGAAGAATTTCTTTAAAGGCGTTAATATCTATATCTTTTGAAAATCTAATCTCAATAAGATTTTTATAAGGTGGATATTGTAAAACTTTTCTAAAACCAAGCTCCAAACTGATAAAGTCTTTTTCGTTATCGGTTTTAAAACTTTTCAAAATATAGT
The DNA here is from genome assembly GCA_036574215.1 of Caldisericaceae bacterium. NCBI lineage: Bacteria > Pseudomonadati > Caldisericota > Caldisericia > Caldisericales > Caldisericaceae > Caldisericaceae bacterium. The sequence goes on along the minus strand of JAINCR010000017.1, from coordinate 14,994 downwards.
TGTCGATAAGATAGGTCTGCAAAAATACATCTTTCGGGTAATTTTCAAAAGAGGCTTGCCTAAAACTCCTAAATGCCTCAAATGATGAATACACTTCGCTACCAGATAAAAATGTGTCAGCACTAACAAATACAACCATTGAAATATTTTTAAAATCCAAATGTGAAAGAAGGTATTCTGTTCCAAGAAAAATTGTTTTTGAAAATAGTTGAGAATCGTAAAAAATATTATTTTTATCACTTTCAAGAATAACAAGATTGGCTTTTTGAAAAACTCTTTTTATATCATTTGAAAGCTTTTGTATCCCATAACCCAAGTAAGAAATTGATAAACTTCCACAATTAGGACAAACTTCTATGGGAGGTTCAACATGACCACACACAGGACAAAAAAGGATATTTTGTTCGGAATCAAAATGAAGAGGTGTTCCACAATTTGGACAACGGTGAATATATCCACATTCTCTACATACGATATAAGTGGAATAAGGTTTTCTATTGAGCACTAAAGCAACGTTTTCATTTAAAGATAACGCCTTGCGGATTTTACTCTCAAGATATAAGGAAATCGGGGAAAGATTATTAGACTTATACTCCTTTCTCATATCTATAATTCGCTTGTTTTGCAGTCGTGTATCCTTTAATATCTTTAATTGAAAACCCTTTTCTCTATAGAAATAATACAAAAGGTCATCAAGCGAATAAGTTGAAAAAACTAAAGAAATATTTTCAAGTTGTGATTTTTTGTGCGCAATATATCTTGTATCAAAGGCATTAAATTCGAAAGGTAAGTGGTATTTTGAAGAAGCATCTTCAACCACAATAAATTCCAAATTCGGGATATCAACAAATAAAGCAAACGGAGTAGTAATAAAAATTTTTGTAGAAGAACGAAAATACTTTTTGATTAGGCTCTTGTCTTTCCCATCCCAAACAAAAACTTCTTCCTTAAAGTAGTTTTCATAAATTTTTTGTATCCTTTTAATTAAAATAAGCTCGTTTACCACAATAAGCACTTTCCCATTTGGCGATAAAACTTCAGACAAATACTTTGCAAGATACTCACTTCTTTCAAAGAGACCTCCTCCATCTAAAATAAATTTTTCTACATTAGGTTTAGTAAATGTTTCTTTATCAAAATCGATTTTTTCTACAATTCCGCTACTAATTAAATCGTCTAAAATTTTTTTCCCGTTTTTTACGCCTTTTATCAAATCCAATGCGTATATTGTATTTGACTTAAGTAATTTTAAAAGCACAGTCTTAAAGGATTTATTTATATCTTCATTTAACTTATCTACTATAGCAACTCTATCTTTAACCCTTACAAAAAGGTCATATGTTAAGAGATGTATATAACCAATTTTAATTAAGTTCTTTTTTTCTAAAAACCTGACAAACTTTAGGACGGACTCTTCACCTATACCTATGTATGTTATAAGGTCAGAAATTTTACAAGTTTTATTTTTTATTAAAAACTCCAAAATCAATTTTTTGTTAGTCTTTTCATTTTTGAGAATTTCCACTAAAGAATTCTCATCTACGACTGTTAGAGTTCTTTCAAGATCTCCCTTCACGTATGTGCCGTAAATTTTACTAATAAGACTGTGTATAGGGATAAGAAAGACTTCGGAAGTAAATTTAAATAATTCCGCAATATGCTTTGAAAAAAGCGCATGCTCTACTACATCAATAATACTTTTAATATGAATATCCCGATTTTTAATTGTATCAACTTCTTCTAAAACAAAACCAAATTTTGGAGTGTTGGAAGAGCCTAATGGGACAATAACTCTGTCACCCACAGATACAGAAACATGATTAGGGGCCTCATAATAGAGGATATCAAGCGGAAGATAAGTATCCTCAATTGCGACCCCTAAGTATTTTTTCATTAAATCTTGAATTTATCTTTTAAAACTTGTGCAAGATCAGTTTTTTCCCATGTGAATTCAACTTCTTCTCTACCAAAATGTCCGTAGGAAGCCGTCTTTTGATAAATGGGTCTTAATAAATCAAGATGCTTTATGATACCTTGAGGAGAAAGATCAACCAAATCCCTTAAAGTTTTCTCTATTTCAGTATCACTAACGATTCCTGTTCCAAAAGTATCAACCATAAAAGAAACCGGTTCACTTTCACCAATTACATAAGCAACCTGTATGAGACATTCTTTTGCAAGGCCTGCCTTTACAACGTTTTTTGCAAGATAACGCATCATGTAAGTTGCTGACCTATCAACCTTTGTTGGATCTTTACCAGAAAATGCACCACCACCGTGGGGAGCAAGTCCACCGTAGGTATCCACTTCAAGCTTTCTTCCAGTCATGCCAGTATCTGACTGAGGGCCACCTACAACGAATTTTCCAGTTGGGTTTATGTGATATGTGGTATTTTTAGTAATCAAATATTCAGGAATTACTTTTTTTGCAATAATTTCAAAAATCATTTCTCTTGCTTCATCACTCATTTCGTCTGTTCTTGGGTCTAATAGTTCTTCTGTATGTTGAGTAGAAATAACAACGTCAGTCACTTCAATTGCCTTCCCACCTTCGTAGCGCAAGGTAACTTGAGCTTTACCATCTGGGCCAAGGAATGGAGCAAGTTCTTTTGGTTCAAGAGATTTTCTTACAGAAGCAAGCCTCTTAGTTAAACCGTGGGCAAGCACTATAGGTAATGGCATAAGTTCTTTTGTTTCATCGGTTGCATATCCGTACATTATTCCTTGATCGCCTGCACCACCTTTGTCGACCCCCCTTGCAATATCAGGAGACTGCCTTCCAACTGCATTCAAAACAGCACAAGTCCTGTAATCAAAACCATACCTAGGTGAAGTATAACCAACCTCTTTTACAGTTTCCCTGGTTATTTCAGAAATATCAACCCAAGCATGAGTTGTAATTTCTCCGCCAACGATTATTAAACCGTGAGTTACATAAGTCTCACAGGCAACACGCCCAGTTGGATCTTGCTTAATAATCTCATCAAGAATCTTATCAGAAATTTGGTCAGCGAGTTTATCAGGATGGCCTTCTGTAACTGACTCTGTTGTTACTAACTCTTTCCTTTCGTTACGCACCATGTTTGCCTCCTTAATCAAATAATCTTTAAAAAAATAAAGTGAGCTATCTCTTCTTTTGTTCCTTCAAACTCAAACATATCTAAAGCTTTTGAAATCAAAGTAATTTTTCCTCTGTCAACACCGATATTAGAAGGGGTGTTTGCAACAATAAAGTCCAAATTTTTTTCTAAAAGTTTATTCTTAGCATTTTCAATTAAGTCTTCGGTTTGTAGGGCAAAACCCACAAATAACTTATTAATTTTATACTTTGAAGCTTCTTTTAAAATATCATCAGTCTTTTCTAATTTTAAATCGTATTTATCAAGTTTGGGAAGTTTTTTATCTGTATACGTTGTAGGTTTATAATCCGCTGGAGCTGCTGCCATTAGCAAAATATCTGCTTCTTTCAAATTCTCAATGACACAATTTTTCATCTCTTCGGTTGTTGTTACGTGTATTGACCTATCAACTTCAGGAATTCGTTCGCTAACCTCTCCAAAGACGAGTGTTACATTAGCACCAAGTCTTTTTGCAACTTTGGCCAAAGCTATACCCATTTTACCTGAAGAGGCATTTGTAATAAAACGCACTGGATCAATAAACTCTCTTGTTGCACCAGCAGTTACAAGAACTTTTTTATTGAGGAATGGTTTATCATACAAAAAATACATGATATCTTCGAAGAGATCTTCTACACCTTTCAACCTACCTTTACCTTTTTGTAAATCGGCAAGGTATCCCTCTTCTGGTTCAATGATTTTAAAACCAAGAGTCTTTAGTTTTTCTAAATTGCTTTGTGTAATAGGATTGAGGAACATGTTTTCATTCATCGACGGAGCAATAAGCACAGGGTTTTTAGAGGCAAGTATGGTAGTAAGAAGTAAATTATCAGAAATGCCATTTGCTATTTTTGCAACAATATCTGCAGTTGCTGGAGCAACAAGGATTACGTGAGCCCATCTTGATAATGATAAATGTATAGAACTCCCATCTTTTACGGAAAACTGATCTAAATCAGTAAAAACTTCTTCAGCACCAAGAGATAAAAACGAGAAGGGTGTAACAAAATTAAGAGCAGCTTCGGTAAGCACAACTTTTACCTTGAAGCCTTTTTTTACAAGCAAGCGAAGTAGCTCAAGGATTTTGTAGGCTGCAACTCCTCCTGTTATCCCGAGGAGGACATTAGTGTTATTCTTGTTCATCCTTTTCTAAAAAATTGAGTTGCAGTTTTTTAATAAAATCACCTGCATAAAATGGGTTGTAAACTGTTGGGTTGGTTTTATAAAGACTCTGACCTTTTTCAATGAGAAGTTGAATGAGTCTATACTTATTATCAACAACTTTTTCAAGCAATTTTATATATAATTCTAAATCTTCCATACGATACCCCCAAAAATTAAATTAACATTGCATAGATATTTTATCAAAAATAAAATTCAAGTCAATTAAACGAATTGATAAGTAAAATGCATTCAAAAATTTAAAGTGGCCACTTAATTAAAAATATGTTTATCCGTGTATATGCTATTTTCATACCCGGATATTTTCCCTTTTTGGACTTTTCCACTTACCAGCTTTATCCAAACTCCCAAAAAGCCCTTTTGGCATAGTCCACACTACAGTTAATGCACCAAAAGCAAAGAAGAAAATAAAATACCATGGAATCCAGAAAAGTGTTTTCCATAAGTTTTTATCATAATCATAATTTAAAAAGGCAGCAACTGACATTTGCACCATCCCTGCAATTGAAAGAAGCGATCCATACCAAGCTGGAATTGGGATAAACCCCATAGAATTACCAAAAAATACACTACTAATAGCCCATAAAAGAGTGCCAAAAACAAAACAAAATGACCATATAGATGCTAATATAAAGTCAAAATAAACAGGATACAAATAACGAAAACGCCATTGTCTAAAAATGTCTTTATGAGTTCGCAGTAAATGCCAACCTCCAAGTGCCCAACGTTTTCGCTGCTTCCAGTATTCTCTTAAAGTTGTTGGAGACTGTATTAAGACTACTGCTTGAGGCACAAACCAAACCTCGTAGAAATGCTTTTGAATCTTCCAGGTTATATCAATATCTTCAGTAGCAGTATAGGGTGAAAAACCACCAACTTCTTTTAAGACTTCCGTTCGAAATGCCGCAATACATCCTGATACAGTTAAAATTCTTCCCAAAATCCTTTGAGATCTTTTTATAAGTCCAATAATGGAGGAAAATTCGGCTGCCTGCAGTCTTTCAATAAGATTTTTCCTGTTAATGGATATGGGGTTACCAGTTACTGCCCCTAGTCTTGGCTGCTTTAAAAAAGGATAAACGAGATGCTTCAGTGTATACGGTAAAAGGATTGTATCAGCATCTATCACAACTGTAATGGGTGTTTTTACCGCAATTGATATAGCAACATTTAAAGCATTAGCTTTTCCTTGATTTTCAGTAAGTCTTAGAAGATAAAAATTTGGGTTTAAATCAACAAATTTCCTAATAACGTTTGCTGTGTTATCGGTGGATGCATCATCTATAAATATTACTCTATAATCTGGATAGTCTAAAAATTGTAAAGCCGTGCATGTTGCTTTAATACCTGCCTCTTCATTATGGCATGGGACAAGAATAGTTACCGATGGCCATTTCTTTCTCCACCAAGTAATTTTTCTTTGATAACCTTTCTCACGCCTCCACCAAAAATATATCGCCGAAGTTATCCAAACTATGCTCATTGCAAGAGGATAAATAAATACGTACCACCCTATAATTTCACTTATTCGCATTTATTTTCCTCCTCAATAGGGATATATTTGGAAATTTTATGAATAAACTCCCAGTAAAGACCTTCTTCTACTACTCTTTTTATAATTTCAGGTGTAATTTCTTCTCCTTCAGAAACAATAATATTCCCTTTTGAGTCAAAGAAATTCTCTTTCATAATTATCGGAGTAAAAGTAGTTAAACAATCTTTCTCCTCTAAAGAAATAAAATCTCTAAAGAAAGTTTTATTAATCTCAAGAGACGCCTGTGTATCTATCACAGAGTTTTCTAAACCTTGAGTTCCTATAGAAAGTTCTTTCCAGGCTAATGTTTGTGAATTACCAACTGGGATTTTTAATTTCCTTCTGTTTTTTTTGTAAAATCGTTGATAATGATACTTTGACCATGCTAACATAATTATAAAAATAATAAACGCCCACACCAAGATTAAAAGAAAAGCGAATGCTGTAGAACGTGCAGCCTGTGGTATAAAAAGATTTTTTTCCCAGATGTACGAAAGTAAAAACCAGCCAAGCGCTCCTAAAACCCACACAAAGGCCACTATAATCCATGACCATACGCCTAAAGTAAAAATTATTAGTACTACATTTTTAAAATTTTGTTTAATTCTACTTTCTAAATTATTTTCCCCGTACACTTTTTCATAAAACCTATTGTAAAATTGTAGCAAATTAATTCTTAAATACAAAATTTCAAATACGAATTGCCTTAAAAAATCTAGTTGGGGTTACAACTACTTTACACTTGGTAGAATTGCACCAAAAATGATATTAAAAAAGAACTTACTAAAAAGTTAGGCTAAAAAAGAGTGAAAACTAATTATATAGGGCAATATGGAGGTCGAGCTTATTGAAATCTCTTGCTGAAACAAACGCCTTTACTTCACTTTTACAACTACGGAAGATAATCCCGTGGGTTTACTGGGGTAGACTTCCCAGTTTCTATGTCAATCTTGTAAATAGAAAAGTGCAAGTGCGGACCTGTTGACCAACCTGTGTTGTCAGAATATGCAATTACTTGACCTTTTTTAACGGTTTGTCCTTTTTTAACAACTGCACTCTTGAGATGTGCATAAAGTGTAGAAAAGTTCGCCATATGAGAAAGTATAACAACATTTCCATATCCGCTTAAAGCACCAACATAGGTAACAGTGCCATCTGCTGATGCTTTTATCGGTGTGCCGGTAGGAATGCCAATGTCTATACCATCATGTAAACGCCAAATATGAAGTATTGGGTGGAATCGCATTCCAAATTCAGAAGTAATTGGGCCTTTTGCAGGCCAGATAAATGTGCCAGTATAGATGCCTTTCTTTTTAGCCTCTTCAATTAACTTCTGTATTAGTTGTTCTTCCTTTTTTATTTCTTCTTCAAGTTCATTTTCCTTGTAGAGTAGATATGTTTTTTTAGTTTTTAGGCTCTCCAAAAGGCGGTTTTTCATATCTAACTCATCTTTTAAGATATTTTCCTGTTCAACTTTCTCATTTAAGACTAATTCATGCTGACTTTTTGAGTTATTTAACTCTTTTTTGTAATTTTCAAGTTCTTTTTTATCATTTATTGCTTGGTTCATGAGTTTCTCAGTATAACTTGAAATATAGGTAATGTATGTGATTCTTTTAGAAACAGAGTTAGGGTCACCACCTTCATAAAAAACATCAGCAGGAGAAATTTTAGAAAGTTCATAGGAAAGCGTTACTATATCAGCCAAATTCGACTGTCTTGCTTTTATTTCTTCTTCCTTAAATTTTATTTGCGCTTCTTTATTGGTAATTTCATTCGACAAGTAAGTTATCTTTTCTTGTGTTGCTTTAATTTGTATTTCAAGGTTATTCAACTGTGTATTTAAACTATTTAATAGCGCCTCAATCTGTTTAGATGACTGCTCTACGCTTACAATATTACTTCTTATCTGTCTAAGTTGAGATTGGTACTCTTCAAGTTTTTTTCTTTCTTCTTCGATACCAGATCTAACAGAGCCAAAACCCGAAAGGAACATTAAAAGGAGAACCATGAAAATAGCAATAAACTTTACAAAAGAATTTTTGCTATTTAACATTTCTAAACCTCAGCAAAGATATAAAGCTTCCAATTAATGTGGAAAATAGAGAAAAAATTAATATTTCAAATAAAATAAGGTTAAAATTCATACTCGTTGATACGGTTGCATAAGGAATAATACTCTGGACAATTGTTGAACTCATCTTGTTAACAAAAGTAAGCACGTATGCCGAAATACCGAAGGCTATCAAGTTCAATAGAATGGAAATGAAAATAAATGGTAAGAAAATAAAAGCATTATCAGAGCCAATCAATTGCAACGCCACTAAATCATGCCTCCTAAAATCAAGAAGTAAAGTTGTTGAGTTTTGAATCGTAAAAACCAGATCTCCTAATACAGCAAGAAGAACCGAAATAAAAATAAGCCAAACTACTTTAATAAGTTCATTAATTTTGCTTGCGGTTTCTTCAGAGAAAACCACTACATCAACAATAGGGATGCCTTTAATAATCTCCGAGATTCTCTTTCCCATGCTTATATCGCTAATTTCAACTGTAAGAGAATACGGCAAAGGATTTTTTGATAAACTATCAAGTATTTCTTTATACTGAGGAAAAAGGTTTTCAAATTCAACTTTAGCTTCTTCAGGTGTAGTAATTAGCGTGCTCTTAACACCTTCTATAGAGCTAATCATCGAAACTGCTTTGTTTACATCCTCTGGAAGGAGGTCTTTTTTAAAAAAGACAATAATCTTAACTTTTTCCTTAAGAGAAAGAGAGCTTTTAAATAGTTTGAACCCAACAATATAAGTAGATCCTAAAGCAACCATTCCAACAAGAAGAGATACAACTGTAATAAAAGCAACCTTTTTTGTCCCTTTTAACACAAGAAATGTATGTCTAAAAATATACAATAGCCTATACATATTCCTTTTTCACTATCTTTCCATTTTTTATTTTAATCATTTCTTTTGGTTTTTTACCAAAGTCAATAAGATGATGTGTAGACATTATCACTGTTGTACCCCTTTCGTTAAGCATTTCAATAAAAGACAAAACAGTTTTTGCTGTATCAACATCCAAATTCCCAGTTGGTTCGTCAAGTAGAAGAACCTCTGGTTCATAAATTAACGCTCTTGCAATCGTTACCCTCTGTCTTTCACCATATGAGAGTTCTTTTACAAGTTTATACATTTTATCTCTCAATTTGACTGCCTGAAGAATACTTTCAGTTTTTTCGTGAAGTGTATGGAAGTTTACACCTAAAAATTGTAGAGGAAGAGACACATTATCAAGAACAGTCCTATCTTCTATAAGAGTAAAATCTTGAAAAGCAAAACCAATTTTTCTTCTTAAACTCACTTTATTCCATTTTTTAATATCGTTGCCGTTGAACAGAACAAACCCAGATGTGGGATCTTCATCCCCCCTTATAATTTTAAGAAGTGTTGTCTTACCAGCCCCTGACTCACCCATAAGCACTGTAAAAGAACCTTTATTGAATCTAACGTTAATTTTGTCAAGGGCAAGGGTCCCGTTTGGGTAAACTTTAACTACATCACTTAATTCAATCATATTCTCTCCTTTGAAGACTTGAATCCATACCCTATAATTTCTGAAGAATTCCCAATTATGGTAAAACTTTCAGGATCCGCTTCAATGGCAATCCTTTTTACCTTCATTGTCTCAGTATGTATTACAGCAACCACAAGCATCTTTTTAATTTCACCTGTATAACCACCAGCAACTTCAAACTCTGTAACGCCTCTTCCCACTTCTTCAAAAATCCTCTGCTTTATTTCTTCTGGTTTTTTAGTTATTATAAACAATACCTTATAAGACAAGAAACCTTCTTGTGCTAAGTCAATAGCGTAATTGCTAACAAGTTCAGCAATAATTGAATACAAAGGCACATTGACATTTTTAAAGACAACACCTGAAGTAATAATTACAGCAACATCTACAAGCATCAAAGATTGACCAAAAGGCAATCCGGTTGTATCGTAAACAATCTGAGCAAGTAAATCTGTCCCCCCAGTAGAAGCATAAAACCTAAAGACAATACCAATACCAGCACCCATTAAAAACCCACCATAAAGAGCAGCAAGCATTGGTTCTGATCGGAATTGAGGTAAATAAGGAGCAAAAAGATCAATCAAAATAGAAGACAAAATAGTTCCGGCAATGGTCCCTATAAAAAATTTTAATCCAATCCTCTTTAAGCCAATTATTAAAAGAGGAATGTTCATCAAAATAACAAGAAAACCTACTTTTAATACACTAAAATAGTGGTTTAATATTACCGCTATCCCTATAAAGCCACCTGGTGCAATATTATTGGGTTGGATAAACACATCAATAGCCACTGCATAAATAGCCGAACCTACAGTAATACCAATGAAGTCTTTAGCGCCTTGCTTGAATTTACTTTTTAGATTTAAGATATGCCCAAATGAACTCATCAATTTCACCTTGTAATACCTCATCGACATTACCAATTTCTACACCAGTTCTATGGTCTTTTGCAAGTTTGTATGGTTGAAGCACATACGACCTAATTTCATTACCCCACTCAATTGATCTAAATTCGCCCTTAAGGTCTTTTATCGTTTCTTCATGTTTTTTCTTTTCAAGCAGTAAAAGTTTAGACTTGAGAATCTTCATAGCAATAGTTTTATTCTGAGATTGGGATCTCTCATCTTGGCATGTTGCAACTATACCTGTTGGAATATGTGTTATCCTTACTGCCGTTTCAACTTTCTGAACATTTTGCCCCCCATGACCGCTTGCTCTAAAGATATCAATTTTTAGATCCTTCTCATCTAATTCGATATCCTCTACCTCCTCCATCTCTGGGACAACTTCAACTAAAGCAAAAGAGGTATGCCTTCTTCTATTAGCATCAAAAGGGGAAATCCTAACCAATCGATGGACACCTGCTTCTCCTTTAAGTAAGCCGTATGCAAACTCACCTTTTACATAAACAGTTGCACTTTTTATACCTGCTTCTTCTCCAAAACTCTCATCAATAATTTTTGCTTCAAATCCCTTTTTCTCAAAAAAACGTAGATACATTTTAAGAAGCATTTCCGTCCAATCTTGTGCGTCAACTCCACCTGCTCCAGTAGCAAAAGACACAAAGGCATTTAAATCATCGTATGGTTCATTCAAGAAACGTTCTATTTCTACTTCTTTTGACAATTCTTGCGCTTTGTGTAGAAGTTCCAATACTTCTTTATCGAAATTATCGGGACTTTCTTCGTATAACTCCAAGGTAACTAAAAGGTCATCTCTTGATCTCTTAAGTTCATAATATTTTGCCACTTCTTTTTTTATCATTGAGAGCAACTTTAACACTTCTTTAGCATCATTTCTTTCCCAAAAATTGGGTAAAAGAATTTCCCTCTCAATCTTTTTAATTTGTTCCTCTTCATTTAAAAGCCATTCTTCATCAAGCAAGGCTTCAATTTTTTCAATTGTATTGGTTAAATCTTTTTTTACTTCATCACTTATCATTTTTTCTTTTTATTCAAAGTTTTTTCGTTTTCTTTTGCAAGTTCAACTCTATACAGAAGATAGACTGTATCATATTTTACGTTCTCAAGCATTGCATCAAATAAGGCTCTACTTTCAAACTGGTATTCAAGAAGTGGATCCTTCTGTCCGTATGCTCTGAGGCTTATGCCTTCTTTTAAATCATCCATTGCATAGAGATGATCTTTCCATTTTGAATCAATATTACTCAACAGAATATACTTCTCTACATTCCTCATAACTTCTTTTGTAAAGCGACTTTCCTTTTCTTCATATAATTTTAAAGCAAGATTAAAAACCTTTTCAACTAATTCATCCTTTTTAATATTGTCTACGCCGTTAAGTTTAATCTGTTTTGATAATAAGTTACTCAAAGCCTTTTCAAGTTCTAAAAGATTTTCACTTTCAAGTTCATCCTCAACAAAATGCGCAAAAACAGTTTTTTGTATAACTTCTCTAATCATCTCAATAATATCATCCTTAATAGATGGTTCCTTAAGTATTTTTTCTCTTTCTTTATAAATAACTTCTCTTTGCTTTTCAAGGACATTATCATAGTCAAGGAGATTTTTTCTTATGCTAAAGTTATAGGCTTCAACCTTTTTTTGAGCATTTTCTATAAGCCTTGAAAGTAATGGGTGATCAATAGGTTCATCATCATCTACATTTAGCGTATTCATTATTGCTTTCATTTGGTCTCCACCAAATAACCTCATGAGTTCATCTTCCAAAGAAAGATAAAATTGTGATTCACCCGGGTCTCCTTGCCTTCCCGATCTTCCTCTTAACTGATTGTCAATCCTCCTTGATTCATGTCTTTCGGTGCCTAAGATGTGCAAACCTCCAAGGGAAACAACTTTTTCATGCTCTTCTTTGCAAATTTCGTTAGCTTTCGCTAAAGCTAACTCAAACTCTTCATCACTATCCTTACCTTTTTTAAGCATACTTTTAGCAAGATGAGTTGGATTGCCTCCAAGGAGTATATCAACACCTCTTCCAGCCATATTTGTAGCAATAGTAACAGCACCTAATCTCCCTGCTTGGGCAATTATTTCAGCTTCCATCTCATGATATTTTGCGTTTAGAACGCTATGGGGAATTCCAACCCTTTTAAGTAATTTTGAAAGATACTCAGATTTTTCAATAGAACGCGTTCCCACAAGGACAGGCTGTCCTTTTTTGTGCAATTCCTCAATCTTTCTCACAATGGCTTTAAATTTTGCTGCTTCGGTTTTATATACTATATCGGAATGATCTATTCTTATAACAGGGCGATTTGTTGGTATTACATAAACATCTAAGTTATAGATTTCTTTAAATTCTCTTGCCTCAGTTAAGGCAGTACCTGTCATACCTGCAAGCTTTTTATACATTCTAAAAAAGTTCTGGAAGGTAATTGTTGCAAGAGTTTGATTTTCACTTTTTACTTTTAAGCCCTCTTTTGCTTCTATTGCCTGATGCAAACCTTCACTGTACCTTCTTCCAAACATAAGACGGCCTGTGAATTCATCTACAATAATTACTTCTCCATCTTTTACAATATAATCAACATCCCTTTTAAAAAACTCTTTTGCCTTTAAAGCCTGGTTAATATGCTTAACAACATCGACAAATCTTTCATCAAATAGATTATCAATTCTTAAAAGTTTCTCAACTTTCTTTACTCCGTCTTGAGTTAAATTAACTGTTTTTAATTTCTCGTCAGTTTCATAATCAATATCTCCCTGCAAATTATCGGCAACTCTCTTTGCAACAAGGTACATGTCCGTAGATTCCTGAGAAGGGCCAGAAATAATTAATGGTGTCCTTGCTTCGTCTATAAGAATACTGTCAACTTCATCAACTATTGCATAGAAAAGCTCCCTTTGGACAATTTGATCCTGAGAAACTACAAGATGGTCTCTTAAATAATCAAATCCAAATTCATTATTAGTCCCATAGGTAACATCCGCAGCATATGCATCTTTTCGTAAGCAAGGCACAAGTTTTGTAGTAAATTTATTTGGGTCTTCCCACTCAACAAGGTATGCTTCCTCATGCTGAATTACGCCAACGGTAAGGCCAAGTAATTTATAAATAGGACCCATCCATAACGCATCTCTTTTTGCAAGGTAATCATTTACCGTTACAAGATGACCACCGTGGCCAAGTAGAGAATTAAGATATAAAGGTAGTGTTGCAACAAGGGTTTTTCCTTCACCTGTTTTCATTTCTGCAATACCACCATAATAAAGCACAATACCACCCAGAAGTTGAACGTCAAAATGTCTAAGTTGAATTGTTCTTTTTGCAACTTCCCTTACCGTTGCAAATGCTTCAACTAAAAAACCTTCTTCCTTTTCCCCATTTTCAAGTCTTTTTTTAAATAATTCGGTTTTTTTTGAAAGCTCCTCGTTTGATAGAGAAGCAATATCCGATTCCTTTTCGTTAATTTTGTTTACAATTTCACTGTATCTTTTAAGATTTCTCTTTACTGGGTCTAAAAAATCTAAGATCATATTATTGCGGCCTTATTAAACCGTAGTTACCATCCTTTCTTTTGTAGAGCACATTGATTTCATTTGTTTCTTCATCTCTAAAGATATAAAAATCGTGCCCTAAAAGTTCTATTTGCAACATAGCTTCTTCTATACTCATAGGCTTTACAGGAAAAGTTTTTACTTTCGTAATCTTAGGAAAATCATCCTTAGGTTCGGCATCTTCCTCTAAAGCAAAAAGTTCTTCTTTAGTAATTCTTTTATTACCCTTTAATCTGTCACTCAATTTCCTAATTTGAACTTCAAGTTTATCAAGAACATTGTCAAGAGCTTCGTCAATGATACTTCCTTTGCCTACTGCCCTTACTATTTTTTGTGATGCAAAAATGGTAACTTCCATTTCAAATACACCACGCACTTTACTTACAACAACATTACACCTTTGGATGTTGTCAAAATACTTTTCAAGTTTCTCAATTTTGTTATTTATGTTTTCTACAATAAAATCAGGTAAACTTTCAATACCCTTAGTTGTAATTGTTTTTTCCATTTTTACCTCCTTACTCAAGTATAATTAATTTTTGGGATTTTTTCAAAACCACGGACCGCCTTATCAAAACGAGGAAAGATTGTTTTAAAGGAGAGTTTTTTCGCAGGATGGATAAAGTATATCTATTTCTTGTTGAATAGCGATGGTTCTAAAAAGTGCTGTAGCTATCTTACAGTAGGTAATTGTTTCATCAAGAGTAAGATACCGCCCCTTTCTGTCTTTGAGCCATTTTGAAAGCACTTCATAACCACCAATTTGATACTCAAATACTTCTTTTGAGATACCCTCAAAATATTGGGTTTCATTAATATACACCCGGTTCTCATTCTCCACAAAATTTACTTTAACCACTTCAGAATTTCCGCTACCCTGAAACTTTGCAACGGGTGAGTCAAGCTCAGGTGATTTCAGAAGATGGAGGTCGGTAAGCCTTTTTCCCAGTGCAGACATTTTTGCAAAAATATCGTAATCACTTGTAAATGGAATTCTTGGAAAGTCAATCTTTAGAAACTCTGCATATTTTGTGCGATAGACATTTGAATAAAGCACTGCGTAGATATAGTAAAAAATTTCTTCGGGAGTTAACAACTTGCCAAAAGT
>JAINCR010000016.1 GCA_036574215.1 Caldisericaceae bacterium | reverse complement strand
TTTATTGCAGAAGCTTTTGATGCTTCCGTTGAATGGGATGGTAAAACAGGGACAATTACAATAATTTATCCAAAATAGACGGTTTTACTTTAAGCCCTACGCCCGTAGAGAAACTACGGGCGTTTTTGTTTTTTATTTAAAGATAGTATAATTTGCTAAAAAGGATTTTACCATGGAGAGGATAGAAGAAATAACAACTGAAGTATGTAAAGCACTTATTGAGCCTAAAGAAAAAGATATTGAAGAGCATGGTTTATATATCAAAGAAATTTTAGCAAAATTAGGAGAACTTGGTTTTTTTAGTATAAATTTTCCAAAGGAATTTGGTGGAGTTGGACTTAGCTTCGAAGAAAGTGTTAGAGCCTCGATGGTGTTGTCTTACTACACAAGCACAATTTCAATGATTATTGGCGCTCATCAACTTGCAAGTTATTCTATTCTGAATGGTTCTAACTATTTAAAAGAAAAATACCTTAAAGATTTAAATAGAGGAAAGCTAATAGGGGCGTTTTCTTTAACGGAGCCACAGGCAGGATCGGACCCAACTACAATAAAAACAACAGCAGTTCTTGATGGTGATTACTACATTTTGAATGGCACAAAAGCTTTTGTTACCAATGCAGGCCTTGCAGATATCTATGTGATTTTTGCAAAAACAGATCCAAACGCCCTTGCAAGGGGTATCTCTGCATTTGTTGTTGAAAGTAATTCCGAAGGTTTACACGTTGGAAGACATGAAGAAAAAATGGCGCTTCCTTATTTAGGCAATGCAACTTTAACTTTACAAGATGTAAAAGTCCCAAAAGAAAACCTCATAGGAAGGGCTAACTTAGGGTTTATCATTGCAATGAAGACTCTTGATCAAGGTAGAGTTTTGACTGCTTCAGGAGCGGTAGGGCTCATGGAGAGAGCCTTAAATGAATCTATAAAATATGCAAAGGAAAGAGTCCAAGGGGGCGTCACTATTGCAAACCATCAGATTATTCAATCATATTTAGCTGAAATGAAAACTCTTCTTGAGACATCTCGTGAAATTGTGTTAAGAGCAGCAAAGAAAAAAGATGAAGAAGCAAAAGATTTTGGCTTATTTTCATCTATTGCAAAGTATTTTGCAACAAATAGCGCTGTTTCTGTTTCTCGCCTTGCAACTCAAATTTTTGGTGGAAGTGGGTATATAAGAGGCTATGTTGTGGAAAGGCTCTATAGAGAAGCAAAGATGTATGAGATTGTTGAAGGAACTAACGAAATTCAAAAGTTAATAATTGCAAATCAAGTTTTAAAGGGGTGATA
>JAINCR010000015.1 GCA_036574215.1 Caldisericaceae bacterium | reverse complement strand
CTTTGCTCAGTGTAAAATCCGTGGAAAAATCTCCTCCTTCTTGTATTTCGATGGTATATTTAGAATAGCTCCTAGATGCCCTTCGAAAACAAATAAAATGGAACAAAAAAGAATAGGATAGTAAGTTTAAGGATCCTAATTTTAACTGAACCTCTTCTTATTATCTTAAGAAAACAAAGTTTTTAACATAAGTTTCTTTAAGGGTTCTTTTGGTTATGTAAAAATTAGGAAAATTTGCATCTAAAAATTTAAAACAGGTTAAATTTTTAGTATTGACTTTAAATTGTTTTTTCGTATAATTTCAAAAAATATTTGTTAGAAAGGGGAGGTGAAGTATGAAAAAAGTTGTAGTATTAGTGTTGTTGGTGGTGGCACTGTTAAGCACAACTCTAACAGGTTGTAAAACTTCAAGTGAACCACAGACGATTAAAGTTGGCGGTATTGGTCCAGTAACAGGAGAAGCTTCTACTTTTGGTGTATCAACTAAAAACGGTTATGAGATGATGATTGAAGAGTGGAATGCAAAAGGTGGAGTGTTGGGTAAAAAGATCGAGTTAGTTTTTGCAGATGACAAAGGAGATCCAACAGAAGGTGCAACTGCAGCACAAAAACTCATCAATGAAGATAAAGTCGTTGCAATTGCAGGAACAGTAATGAGTAAGGTATCCCTTGCAATCGCTCCAATTTGTCAGAGTGCTAACATACCTATGGTTTCACCCACTTCTACAAACCCAAAAGTAACACAAGTAGGTGATTACATCTTTAGGGCTTGTTTTATCGATCCATTCCAAGGAACAGTTGGTGCTATATTTGCTTATAACGATCTTAATGCAAAGAAGGCAGGAGTTCTTTTTGATAACAGTAACGACTACACAAAGGGCCTTGCAGAATTCTTTAGGGATAAATTCACTGCTCTTGGTGGGGAAATTGTTGCTTTTGAAGGGCACCCTGCAGGAACAACCGACTTTACACCATTCTTGACCAACATCCTCAAAGGGAAACCCGATGTAATTTACTGCTCAGATTACTACAACGATGATGGACTTATGGCAAAACAGGCAAGACAGCTTGGTTATACTGGTCCATTCCTTGGAGGAGATGGCTGGGATTCACCAGACCTTGTTAAAATTGGAGGAGATGCGGTTAATGGGTCCTACTTTACAAACCACTTCTCTAAAGATGACCAAAGACCAGAAGTTCAAGAATTTGTAAAGAAATACACAGAAAAATACGGACAACCACCCGATGCATTAGCAGCACTTGGTTATGATGCAATGGGACTTATTTTACAGGCTATTCAAAATGCTGGCTCAACTGATGGAGCAAAGATAAGAGATGCTCTTAAAAACATTGACTATCATGGTGTTTCTGGGCAAATAAAATTTGATGCTGAAAGAAACCCTGTAAAGTCCGCAGTTATTATTGAGATTGAAAACGGACAACAGGTTTATGTAACAACTGTCAATCCATAGTTTGCATAATTTAGCGGGGGCAACCCCGCTAAATTAAGAAAAGAGGGAAATATGGATAAGATATTTAACTTACAACAACTAATTAACGGAATCCAACTTGGAAGTATTTATGCTCTTATTGCTATCGGCTACACTCTTGTATATGGAATTATTAGACTTGTGAACTTTGCACATGGGGATTTTTATATGCTTGGGGCATATGCTGCCTATTTTACAATCAATTTCATGCTAGCTCAAAGACAAAATCCTTATATTATTTTTATTCTTTTAGTGAGTATGTTGGCAGGGGCACTTGTTGCATTTCTTTCCAATAGAATTGCCTACAGAAAATTAAGGTATAAGCCAAGACTTTCTGCACTAATTACTGCAATTGGAGTTTCTATGTTTTTGGAGTATTTTACATCGGCAATTCCTGCAATAGGTCCTTCTTATAGACCGTTTCCTCAGTTTATCTCAATGGTAAATTACAATATTGGGACGGCATATTTTACAAACTATCAAATCATCAATGTATCAATATCAATAGTGTTGATGCTTATTCTAACTTACATAATAAAATACACACGTCTTGGTATGGCAATGAGAGCGTCTGCACAAGATAAAGATGCCTTGAGGCTTATGGGGATTGACCTTGAGAAAATTATAGATATAACCTTTATCGTAGGTGGTGCTCTTGCAGGTGCAGCAGGATTGCTTTCTGGTTTAACATATCCAAGGATTTTACCTTACATGGGTATTGTGCCAGGACTTAAAGCTTTTATAGCAGCTGTTTTAGGGGGAATAGGGAATATTGGTGGTGCGGTTGCTGGTGCATTTATTCTTGGCATTTCTGAAGTGTTTGGGTATTCAATCAATTCTATAATTGGGGAAGGAATTGCCTATGCAATACTTATCTTGGTTTTGATCTTCCTTCCTCAAGGGCTATTTGGAAAACGCACGGGGGAAAAGGTTTAAGATGAAAAAGATTCTTACGAAAAATAGGCTTTTTTTGATTTATAGTTTGTTAATCTATGGTTTAATACAACTGCTCTATAGTTTTTCTGCGTTGAATAATTACCATATGCAAATCATTGAAATTGCTCTCATAAACATTATTCTTGCAACAAGTTTAAATATTATTAACGGTTTTACTGGGCAATTTTCTTTGGGCCATGGCGGTTTTATGGCAATTGGAGCATACACTGCAGGAGTTCTAACTACTCTTGTTTGGAAGGTTCCGCAGATGCAAGCTCTACCTAAATTTACACTTTTTATATTGGCTGTAATTTTAGGTGGAGTGCTTGCAGCAATTGTTGGTGTTTTACTTGGGATACCAACCTTGAGATTAAGGGGCGATTATCTTGCAATTGTTACACTTGCCTTTCAAGAGATTGTAAAAGTTGCAATTAACGCAATTGATGCAGTAGGTGGCCCAAGGGGGCTTTTAGGCATACCAAGACTTTCAACTTTTACGTTGATATTTTTGTTTACTTTAGTTTCAATCTTTATTATGAAAAATATTATCTATTCTACAATTGGTAGAGCAATGAAGTCTATAAGAGAGGATGAAGTTGCTTCTGAACTTGTAGGTGTGAATACAACAAAATATAAGGTAATGGCGTTTTCTGTTGGCGCTTTCTTTGCAGGTATTGCAGGGGCTCTTCTTGTCCATCTTTTACAACTTGCCCATCCTACGATGTTTTCCTTCACAAGCCCAAGTATAGCGGGGCCTTTAAGTCTTCTTACGATGGTTTATATAGGTGGCGCAGGCTCTTTGAGTGGTTCTATAATTGCTGCCGTGTTCTTGACTGTGCTTTCTGAACTCTTACGACTTGGTATAGACTCCGTAAATGCTATGCACATCTTACCGTTTACAGTAGGCCCTGAATGGAGAATGGTTGTTTATGCTGTCCTTCTCGTTGTTGTAATGTTGTATAGAACGGAAGGTATCATGGGACAGAGAGAATTTAAAATGTTGGTGCCTGAAGAGGAGGAAAAAAATGCAGCAGGTGGTTCTTAAACTCGACTCTGTAACACACTATTTTGGTGGATTAAGAGCGGTCTCTAATTTTCACCTTGATTTGCCTGAGGGAGCTTTGTGGGGTCTTATTGGGCCAAATGGTGCTGGTAAGACAACAATTTTTAACTTAATTACAGGGGTCTACATACCAACCGAGGGAAATATTTACTTTTATGATAAAAATATTACCAAGTTTAAACCGCATGAAGTTGTATCAGTTGGAATTGCAAGAACTTTTCAAAATTTGAGAATTTTTGGTAACCTTACAGTGCTTGATAATGTAAGAATTGCAGGCCATTATAGGCTTAATTATGGTCTTTTTGATTCTGTTTTAAGAAATCCAAAGTATTACAATGGTGAAGAATCTATAACTGAAGAGAGTCTTCATCTACTTGAGAAATTCAACCTGAAAGACAAAGCTTACTTACTTGCTAAGGCACTCCCCTATGGAGAGTTGAGAAGACTTGAAATTGCAAGAGCCCTTGCTACACATCCAAAACTTTTACTTCTTGATGAGCCTGCAGCAGGAATGAACCCTAAAGAGGTATCTGAACTTATGGATTTAATCCTGTGGATAAGAGACTACTTCAAGATTACCATTTACCTTATAGAACACCACATGCAAGTTGTTATGGGTATCTGTGAGAGAATAAAAGTAATGGACTTTGGTGAAACAATTGCAGAAGGAACTCCTAACGAGATTCAGAATAATCCTCGTGTTATTGAGGCATATTTGGGGAGGAAAGCAAATGTTAAAGGTTAGCAATCTTGAAGTTTACTATGGAGCAATTAAGGCTTTGAAAGGCATTAGTTTTGAAGTGAAAGCTGGAACAATAGTTACTCTTATTGGAGCAAATGGAGCAGGTAAAACAACAACTCTCAGGACCATCTCTGGACTTGTTAAACCAAGAGCAGGTTCTATATTTTTCAAAGATATTGATATTACAAAGATGGAACCCCATTTAATTGTTGGACTTGGTGTTGCCCATGTTCCCGAAGGAAGAAGAGTGTTCCCTGATTTAACGGTTAGAGAAAACCTTGAACTTGCAGCCTGGACGCTTAAAGATAAAAAACGATTTGAAGAAAAACTTGAAGACGTTTTTGAATTGTTTCCACGTTTAAAAGAACGTGAAAAACAACTTGCAGGCACTCTCTCCGGTGGAGAGCAACAGATGTTAGCCTTTGGAAGAGCATTGATGATTGATACCGACCTTGTTATGATGGATGAGCCTTCAATGGGACTTGCTCCTGTACTTGTTGAGGAGATTTTTAAAACAATCGTAAAAATCAATAAAGAAGGTAAAACTGTGCTTCTTGTTGAACAGAACGCAGAGATGGCGCTTGAAATTGCTCACTATGCGTATGTACTTGAAGTTGGTAATGTTGTCTTTGAAGGTCCTGCAAAGGATGTGAAAGAAGACCCAAAAGTTAAGGCAGCTTACCTTGGTGCTTAGTTGTAGCGTTGTTTCATCCTGAGCACATTTGCTTCGCTCAGTGTAAATTTTGCGAAGAATCTTGAAGTTGAGGGGGATTATTACACCCCCTCGAATAAAGGATGAAATTCTTCCTCGGCAAAAAATGCCTTGTCAGAATGACGGCGCACTCGGTCATCCTGAGTTTCTTTTTACTTGTCATCCTGCACTCTTTTCCTTGACGAAGTCAAGTGGAGCGATAGCGACGAAGGATCTTGACTTTAAAAAGAGGAGATTCCTCGCTTTCGCTCGGAATGACACCAATAGGAACACCCTTCAAGACTCCCACGCTCCCCGTGTCATCCTGAGCACATTTGCTTCGCTCAGTGTAAATTTTGCGAAGGATCTTGAAGTTGAGGGGGACTTTCCACCCCTCGAATAAAGGACGAGATTCTTCCTCGGCAAAAAATGCCTTGTCAGAATGACGGCGCACTCGGTCATCCTGAGTGAAACGAAGGATCTCATTCTTTTTGGGGGAGTGTCGAGGGGGGACTTTCCACCCCCTCGAATAAAAGACAAGATTCTTCCTCGTTCACTACGTGCACTCGTCAGAATGACCAAGAGGGGGAGCTTCAGAATTCCCCTGCGGGATTTTGCCTCAGAATGACTGAGTTATCATACAATGAATGCGGGGGCTTTTTCTTGGAATAATCAAATGGGCTAATGCTGGGAATAGCATTGTGGGGTTATACTTATAGTGACGAAGGAGCCTATTTCCCGTTAATAACCAATACAATTTCTCCTTTTGGGGGATTTTCTTTAAAGTATTCTAAAACGAATGAAACTTCTCCTCTTACAACGCTTTCATGAATCTTTGAGATTTCTCTTACAACGGCAATCTGTCGCTCAGGTAGGACTTCTTTAAGAATATTCAACACTTTTATGAGTCTGTATGGGGATTCAAAAAAGATCACCGGAAAATCAAAGGTTTTTATGCTTTCAAAGGTTTGTCTGATCTTGCTTTCACTTCTCTTCAAAAACCCGTAGAATAAAAATCTATCAGGAGGAAATCCCGAAAGAATTAAAGCAGGAAGAATTGCATTTGCTCCGGGGAGAACTTCGTAAGGAATGTTGTTATCGATGCATGCTTTTACAAGCACATAACCAGGATCAGAAACACAGGGAGTGCCTGCATCTGAAACAAGAGCTATTGATTTTCCTTCCTTTAGGTTTACAATTATTTTTTTAACAACTGATTCATTAGAATAAGAATGAAAACTCTTTAATGGAGTGTTAATAGAATAATGATTTAGCAATTTTTTGGTTATACGTGTATCCTCAGCAAGTATATAATCAACATTTTTTAAAACTTCCAAAGTTCGTAGAGTAACATCTTTTAAATTTCCTATTGGAGTTGGACAAATATACAAAGGCATTTAAACTTTATGCTTCCTGTGTTTCTACCACTTCAAATTCGTCGCCAACTTTAATATCGTTAAAGTTTTTAAGCCCAATACCGCATTCGTATCCTTTGACAACTTCTCTTACATCTTCTTTAAACCTTTTTAGAGAAGAGACCTCAGTTGTGTATATTACAGTATTATTCCTTATGATTTTTACCTTCGAACCTCTTAAAACTTTACCATCGGTAACAAGACACCCTGCAACAGTCCCTACATTAGGCACTTTAAATGTTTGTTTTACAACCACTCTTCCAATTACTACTTCTTTAGTTTCTTTTGGTTTTATACCTTTTAGTAATTTTTCAATTTCATCGGTAAGTTCAAAGATGATATCGTAAGTGCGGATTTCAATACCTCTTGACTTTGCTTCATTGATCGCTTCCTGCACTGGTCGGACGTTAAAACCAAGAATAAAGCCTTTTGAAGCTGAAGCAAGTAATACATCACTTTTAAGAATACCACCAATTCCTTCGTGGACAATTTCTATTGGAATATCAGATTTAATTTCACTTATTGCTCTTTTTACTGCTTCAAGTGAACCTTGTGTGTCTGCTTTAAGGATGATAAACAGTTTTTTCTCTTCCATCTCTTCCATTTCTTTAAGTAATTCTTCAAGAGTCTTTGGTGTTCTACCTTGTTCACGTGCTTTTTTCTTCTCTTCTTCGATTTTTTCTTTTTCTAATTTTGCTTCTTCTGAACTTGTTAACTCAAAGAAAATTTCACCAGCCTCGGGAACGTTTTCAAGTCCTGCAATTTCAACTGCACTTACTGATTGAGCAAGATTGATATTTTTTCCTAATGTGTTTCTTAAGAACCTAATTTTACCAACGGTATTACCTGCTCTTAAGTATGTCCCAACTTTTAAAACTCCAGTTTGGACTATTACTGTTGCAAGGGGACCAACGTTTTTATCGATTCTTGATTCAATGACTGTTCCAGATGCAACAGTTTCAACAATTGTTTTAAGATCAAGGAGTTCTGCCTGTAATTTAATTATTTCAAGAAGGTCGTTTATACCTTTTCCTGTTTTTGCAGAAACTTGGACGTAAACAGTTTGTCCTCCCCACTCTTCGGGTAATAAACCTCTATCGGCTAATTGATGTTTAACCATTTCTGGATCAGCGCCAGGCTTGTCTATTTTATTTATTGCAACAATGATCGGGACTTTTGCTGCTTTTGCATGGTTTAAAGATTCTATTGTTTGCTCTTTTACTCCCTCATCGGCTGCAACAACGAGAATGACTATATCTGTTACTAGCGATCCTCTAAGCCTCATCTCCGTAAAAGCTTCGTGCCCGGGTGTATCAATAAAAATAATCTCATTATCGCCAATCTTAACGGTTGAAGCTCCTATTGCCTGAGTTATTTGTCCTTTTTCTTTTGCTGCTATGTTTGTTTTTCTTATTGTGTCAAGAAGAGTTGTTTTTCCATGGTCTACATGCCCCATCACTGTTACAACTGGTGGTCTTTTAACAAGTTTCTTTTTAAAGTCTTCATCTATGAAATGAGGAACTTTTAAACCAAGTTCGTGCGCTAGATAGTGAACTTCTTCTCTTCTATACTTATAATCTGGTTTATACGGCAAACCAAATTTCATTATCTTTTCTCTTATCTCTTCTGCCGGTATTCCATAGTGCTTTCCAAATTCTTCTAATGTGATGTTATGTGGAATACTTTCTAACTCTTCTTTTTTTTCTTTTGCTTTTGATTTAAGTTCATCTATGTAATCAGAAACGAGTTTGTATGTTTCGTTATCTACCGTTGAGAGAGTGCTTTTTACAGATATCCCAAGCTCCTCCATTATGGCAATCAAATCTTGTGATTTTAATCCCAAAGTTTTCGCCAATTCGTATACTCTTTTTCCTTGCTTATTTTCTTTCTTCATTATTCTCACCTTCTTCTACTTCTATGAGGTGTATATTGTATCCTGTAAGTGATGATGCAAGAGATACATTTATACCCTCCTTACCCATGGCTACTGGTGCTTCCTTCTTATCGACATATACGTTTGCCTCTTTGGTATTTGGAATAATCTCAACCTTTTTAACTTCTGCTGGGCTTAGGGCATTTGCAATTAGAATTTCGGCGTTTGGGTTGTAGCGGATAATATCAATTTTTTCGTAATTAACAACTTTTGAGATACTGTTTATTCTCACACCTTTTGGGCCTATACACGCTCCAACTGGGTCAACATGTAGGTCTTTACTTAGCACTATAACTTTTGCCCTTTCACCAGGAGATCTTACTATGCCTTTAATTTCAATTATTTTTTGTGCAATTTCGGGGATCTCTCTTTCAAACAATTTTCCAAGAAAGTTGGGGTCTGTCCGAGAAAGTATAATAACTGGATTGCGTTCGCCCAATTTCACTTCTTTAACGTAGAATTCGTATTCTTTTCCTTTTAAAAGCCTTTCGTTTGGAATTTGCTCTTCAAAAGGTAAAGTGCCTTCTATTGTTTGGGTGCCAACATCGAGGCTTATGCCAATACTACCTTTGCCTTTAAAACGTGCAACTCTTCCTTTTACTATCTGTCCAAGTTTTTCTGAGAAGATCGCTGCAAGGTGTTCTTTTCTTTTTTCGGCAACTCCTTGCATGAATACTTGGCGAGCAGCCATTATAGCAGAAGAATTGAGAGATTTTAAAGGTATCTCAATAAGGATTTTATCGCCTAATTTTGCCTCAGTTTCAAATTTACTTGCTTCTTTTAATGAAATTTCAAGAACAGGGTTTATTACACGTTCTACAACGATTTTTTCAGCATATAGTTTTATTTCACCCTTTGCGAGGTTAATTTTCACAACAGCATTTTCTTCCCCAAACTGTTTTTTGTAAGCTTCTTTCATTGAATTAATGATAATTTCTATGATTTTTTCTTTGGGGATTCCTTCTTCTTTTTCTATATTTCTTAAAGTTTCTATATCTATCACTTTTTACCACCTCTTCTTTTTTCAAACATTCTTTCAAATAATTCTATTTTTATAATTTTTGAGATTGGTAAGGAAATCGTCTCACCATCAACTTCAAACAACACTAAATCTCCATTGCTACCTCTAAGAATACCTTCTTTCATCAGTTTTTTGTTTTCTTCCGTATAGTAAAACCTAACTTCACAGCCTTCAAAAATGTCAATTTCTTTTCTATCTTTTAGGACTCTATCTAATCCTGGAGTAGAAAGGTTGATATCAAAATTTTCATCCTCACCTATTACTTTCAAATCATGTTTAATTAAATATGTTAATTCTTCAAGGTCTAATACTGTTAAACCCTTTCCTTTTCTGTAGAGAACTGCTTCAATTTTTCCATTTTCAATGCTTAGTTCAACGACTACTGCGTTAAACTTTTCTGCACTTCTTTTTACTATTTCTTCTATGTTTTTCATATTTAAACACCTTTTAAAATAAAAAGTGGGCAAACTTACCCACTTCATAACTAACATATTGTAAATGATTTTTCTATTTTTTGCAAATTCTTTTTTAATGTATCTTAGATTAGTTCTCTTAAGATTTTTTGTTGAGTTGATACGCTTGACAAAATACGAAAATGTTAATAAAATTTTGTAGAAGAACGAATTTATTATAAAAAAAGGGGGTGGAAACCGTGAAAAAAGTTAACACGAAAATTTGGGGATTAGCCATTTTGTTAGTCTTTGCAATTGTGGTTGTGTCAATGGTGGGATGTTCAAAACCAAATCTACCAGGTGGGTCAAGCGGTTTGCCAGTGTATCCTAACTCTCAAGAAAGTAGCGATTTTAATATGTGGGCAACAGCAACGGGATTTTCTAACCAGTTTACGGAATTCCACTCTTATGTAGTAAGTGGTGTTTCCCCTAATGAAATCGTAAAGTGGTATAAATCTAAACTCTCTAACTATACTGTAGAAAACGAGATCAATTCGACTGTTCAAGGGACAAGCATATCTTCACTTACGCTTAAAAAGGATAATACTTTGGTAGGTGTTATGGCATTTGAGCAAAAAGGGAAAACAGTTTATTTTGTAGGAGAAACAGTCTCTCAACAAGGGGATGCAGGAGGCACATCTCTTCCTCAAAATGATACGGCAAGTGGTGAAGAGCCTATTGAAAGGTATCCAGGGTCTGTGATGTTAAATTATTATAAACGGGGGGATTTCCCAATTCTCTATGATATAGATTATGGCACAAAAGATACATTTGATAAGGTAGCCGATTGGTTTGAGAGAACACTTCAATCCAAAGGATGGAGTATAGATTCTCAGAATAGCAGTACAAGTGACATTGACATCGATTTTAGTAAGGCTGATGATGAAGTAGATGTATGGGTTGGTGCACCCACAAGTGATACACCATATACACAGATACATATTGCTTATACAAAGCATAGTTTACCAGACCATGATTTAACAACAGGGGAAGACCCCATTGAAAGATACCCTAAATCTGTGATGATTGAATACAATAAATCGACAATGACCATGCCAGGGGCTAATTCAACTGAAATAAAAGCAGTGTATTTAGCACCTGATACGTTTGATAAAGTTAAGAAGTGGTACTTAGATTTACTTAACAAAAATTATTCCATGGTATACGATCAAGGAGAAAGTATAGATGCCGGGAGTAAATTGGATAATAAAGCAATTACAGTGCATATAGATTTTGAAAAACATAATACATACACAGAGATTTCAGTGGATTACACAGTTGTTGAGCAATAGATTGGTGGGAAGCTAAATATGAAGAAAGTTATATTGGTAGTTATTATTTTAATTGTAATAATCCTATTAGGTTTACTTATCAATCAATTAGTAAAAATAAATACCGCTTCAAGTAGAATAACGAGTTTAAAAAAGGGATGTATCCAAGCAACCATTAAAGCAATAGAATTAGAAATAGAAAAACATCAAAAATGGCTTGAAATACCTGACGAGGAGTTAAGCCCAGGGGCAGTTCCAAAAGAAGAAATAAAGGCACATCTAAAAAATTTACAGGCAGATTTAGAAAAGTATAAGAATATGAAAGTAGAAGATTATACCCTCCCTCAGAAATTAGAAGTGGTGGCAGATATTAATGAACTTAAAGAAGGTGACCTCTTAGAGATAGAAGGCTTAAGCCGATCTGGGCCATTCTACCATGTAGTAGGTATTGTAGGAGACGATTACACTGCTGTTAAGAAAGGGAAATATATTTTGACGCTTTATTTGGTTTATCCAAGATATTACCCTTTTACCAGTTTTTACGTATACATTGCTGATTACAAATTGAAGTAATAAAAAAAAGCTAAAAGTTTTTGTAATTTTGGGCTACTTAGATATAAAGTGGATAGTATGTTTTTTTCTTAAAAAAAGTTAATATTTGTTTTAACACATAAAAATCGTTGTAAAGGTTGGTATACTAAAAGTGGAGGTAATTATAGAATGAAGAAAAAAGTGCTTTTTATTTGTACACACAATTCTGCTCGTTCACAGATGGCAGAGGGTCTACTTAGGGCATTGTATGGTGATTACTACGAAGCGTATAGCGCTGGAACCCAGGCAACAAGGGTAAATCCATATGCTATTAAAGTTATGACTGAAATAGGAATTGACATTTCAAAACAACGCTCAAAAAGTATTGAGGAATTTCGTGGAAAGGAGTTTGATTATGTAGTTACCGTCTGTGACCATGCAAAAGAGACTTGCCCATTTTTTCCTGGAGCAAATTTTTACCTTCACAAAGGCTTTAAAGACCCATCTGAAGCAACAGGTGATGAAGAAAGTATACTAAGAGAGTTTAGAAGAGTAAGGGAAGAGATTAAGGCATGGATTGAGGAAACATTTGGCTCATCTTTTGATAGTTTGAAGGATGACGAAAATCTATTAAATCCTTTTTAAAATAATATTCTTAACGAAAAAAATATTTACTGTAAGTAAAACATTTTTTCTATTTTGGCATTATGGTTATTTTTACATTTTAATATAATATGAAAAGAGGATGCAATGGGACTAAAAAGTGATAGGTGGATTAGAGAACAAGCCAAAAAGGGCATGATTGAGCCATTTGAAGAGCAGCTTGTATCAAAGGGAGTAATTTCTTATGGAGTTTCCTCCTATGGATACGACATGAGGCTTTCAGATGAGTTTAAAGTGTTTACAAATGTTTTCTCTGAGATCATTGACCCTAAAAATTTTACTACTAAAAGTTTTGTTGATATAAAGGGGGATTATGTGATAATTCCTCCAAACTCATTTGCCCTTGGTAGAACTTTAGAGTATTTTAGAATTCCAAGAAATGTGCTTTGTGTAGTGCTTGGCAAAAGCACATATGCCCGAATGGGAATAATAGTTAATGTAACACCTTTGGAAAGTGGTTGGGAAGGTTTTGTGACAATTGAAATTTCAAACACAACTCCTCTTCCTGTAAAGGTTTATGCGTTCGAGGGTATTGCTCAAGTTTTATTTTTCGAAGGTGACGAACCTTGTGAGACTTCTTACGCAGAAAGGAAAGGGAAATATCAAAAGCAAACAGGTATTTGGTTGCCAAAATTAGATAAATAATCTAAAAGGAGGTGCTTTTTGGTTAAAATTGTAACAGATACAACAGCGTATTTTAATGATGAGGAACTTAAGAAATACGATATTAAGGTTGTTCCTCTTTATGTAAAATCTGAAAAAGGTCAGTGGAAAGAAAGAGTAGAAATTTCAGATGATGAGTTTTATGAAAGGCTCAAACAGGGTGAAAAGTTTGAAACATCGCAACCATCTCCACAGGATTTTGTAGAAGCGTATAAACCTATTATAGATGAAGGGCACGAAATCGTTTCGATACACATTTCTTCAAAACTCTCTGGGACGGTAAACTCTGCTAACATAGCCAAAACACTTTTAGGGACAGATAAAATAACTGTAGTAGATTCTAAATCTTCTTCGGCTAATTTGTTAAGGAAAGTAATTTTTGCCTATAAACTTGCTGAAAGTGGTTTCTCAAGGGAGGAAATTGCAGAAGAAGTTGAAAAATCTTATTCAAGGATTTTTGGCTTCTTCCTTCCTATGGATATAGACTACCTTGTTAGGGGTGGTAGGATAAGCCATTTTCAGGGGAAAGTTTCCAATGTGTTAAAATTGTATTTTATTGTGCATCTAAATGAGGGAAGAATTGATTTTTACAAATTTGGAAGAACAAGAAAAGGTGCTTCAAATGAACTTATAAATATTGCAAAAGGCGTAAAAGAAAAACTAAAAGATGTTGAATACGTTGATGTCGTATACGGTGGAAACATTGATGAAGCGATGCAATTTAAACAGAATGTAGAGGAGTCTTTGGAAAGCAATGCAAATATGCATAGAATTGGCCCAGTGCTTGGTGCGCACCTTGGGCCCGAATTTTTAGGAATAGGGTTAGTGGGAAAAAATTTAGGAGGGTAAAATGGAGAAAGTAAAAATTGTTACAGACTCGACATGTTATATGCCGAAATCTTACATAGACCAATACGATATTACTGTTGTGCCTCTCTATGTAAGGTTTGGCGATGAAGCCTTTAAAGAAGGCATTGATATGACTCACGACGAATTTTACAAAAAGGTAAAAACTTCTCAAGTGCTACCCGAGACAACACAACCATCCGCAGAGGATTTTGAAAGTGTCTATAGAAAATTACTTGAAGAGGGAAATGAAATTATCTCTATTCATATCTCCGCAGGTTTAAGTGGCACGCTTAATTCAGCAAATGCTGCAAAAGAATCAATTGGAAGTGAAAAAATCCATATTTTTGATTCTAAATTTACTTCAATGGGTTTAGGGTATCAGATTATCGAAATTGCAAAGATGCTTTACGAAGAGCATTTACCATTAGAATCTGTTTTGAATACCATACCTACGTTGTATAAACATATGAATATCTACTTTCTTGTTAAGGACCTTTTTTGGCTTGCAAGATTGGGGCGAATTGGAAAGGCAAAGGCTTTACTTGGAACAGTTGTAAAAATTAAGCCAATCCTATTTTTTGATGAAGGGGTTGTAAACGTGCTTGAGCAACCAAGAACACTTGAGAAAGGTAAGATAAGGATGGTGGAACTTCTCAAAGAGAAGGTAGAAAAATTTGGTCTAAAATACATTACTGTTGCATATGGAAATAATCTTGAGGAGGCAGAAGTATATAGAGATTTTGTAGAGAAAGAAATAGGAAGCTCAGTTTCTTTAACACAGTTAGGCCCTGTCATTGGCACTCATACTGGTCCTGATGTACTCTCGATACATTTTTATACGGAAACTTTTTAGGAGGTATTGTATGAGCACAACTGAATCAAAAATTTTTGCTGGGTTGCTTGCAATTTCATTGGGACTTGCCTTTCTTATTAAAGAGTTTGTATTCATTCACGATACGTTTGGCCTTTTTGTAGCAATTTTCTTTTCACTTTTAGGTGTTGTATTTCTTTTTAAAGACCATTCTTATAAAGAGAAACTCTTAGGTTATCTAATAGTTATGTTTTTTGGGCTATCACTTTTTTCTTTGGAATTTTATTTGCTGCAGTGGAATACTATAAATATCATTTTTCTTTTTGCTTTGTCTATAGGTTTATCGTACCTTATCTATGGAACCATTATTAATTACCGCATTAAAGATGTTTTTGTAGGTTTTGTGTTTATAGCAATAGCACTTTTAATTTTCTTGCCAAAGGTGTTTTTGATAGAGGATATTTTTTGGTTAAATGTGAAAAGATTTTTATTACCGCTCTTACTTATTATAGGTGGAATCACTATTTTGTTACCAGTAAAAAGGAGGTAAAGTATGGACATTAAAGAAGCAGGTAAAAGTTTTTCATCTGTTTCTAATAGTGAAGTAGGTGTGTTAGTTTTACAAGGTTTTACAGGCACGGTTTACAGTGTTATCTATTTGGCAAAATTTCTTGCAAATCTTGGCTATAATGTGGAAGCTCCTCGTCTTAGTGGGCATGGCACAAGATGGCAAGACTTGAATAGAGTAAAATATACCGATTGGATTAGCGATATAGAAACTGCATACAAAAAACTTCAAGATAGGAGTAAAAAGATTTTCGTAGCAGGACTTTCTATGGGTGGTGCTTTAGCACTTTACATGCTTGAAAACCATCCTGAAATAAAAGGTGGCATATTGATAAATCATATAGTTATGCTTAATGATCCAAGAGTAAAATTCCTTCCAATTATGAGTTTATTTGTTAAATCAATGAAAGCAATAGGAAGCGATATAAAAGACCCAAGTGTTAAAGAGCCTGCCTACGATAGGACTCCAACAAGGGGCTTGTATGAGATGGTAAAACTCCTCAATGAAGTTGAAAAGAATCTTAAGAAGGTTTCCCAGCCACTTATTATTTTTAAATCACGACACGACCATGTGGTGCCTATGGAGAATGTAGACTATACCTTTCAAAAGGTTCAATCTGAGGAAAAGAAAGTTGTATACCTTGAAGACTCATACCATGTTGCAACAATGGATTTTGATAAGGATATGATAAACGCCTTTACAGCGGATTTTATAAAATTAAACCTATAACTTTTTAATTACGACGATATAACCGAAATGTGTTTTAACTAATTCATTAAGAACAAATGGGTGTTTTATTTGTTTAAGTTCTTCTTGGATGTCCTCTTTTTTACCTAATACAATTAAACCCCCTTGCTTTATATTATTGAAGATGAAAGATAAAATTGTCTCAATTCTATTGAAGGCTCTTGCAACAACTACATCAAATTTGATATCTAAAGATTTAATAAATTTTGCTTCCATGTTAATTACAATAACATTTGTAAGAGAAAGATCATCTTTAACTTTCGTTAAAAAATCTGCATGCAACTTTTTTCTATCAAGTAGATAGAATTTTGAATGAGGCTTTTGTATTGCAAGAGGAATCCCTGGAAAGCCAACGCCACTTCCTAAGTCAAGCACAACGTCGTTATCCTTTATGTAAGAAAGATAAAATTTTGCCTCTTCAATATGCTTTTTAAAAAGAAGCGTTTTATCACTTTTTGGACTCATCAAAACGGCTCTTTTTGGGGCACCCAAAAGTAACATTAGATATCTTTCAAATTTTTCTTCCACAGAACATTATACAAATATTTTGTTTTTGTGTAGAATTAGATATGTGCAGGATCCTATTTTTAAGAGGCACAAAAGAAGATAACACTATAGCAAATAGCTTACTTACCGCTCTTGTGTCTTCTTCTAAGTTTGACCCTACTTACGGAGACACCCCAATCTCCCATAGCGATGGTTATGGCTATGTTTTCTTTGGGAGAAGTAAAAATACGGTAAGCTCTTATCATTTTAGAACTACTCAACCAATTTTTGAAAGTAGTGAAATAAATTTTATTAAGGAACTTGTTTCTTCTTTTGATACCTATATACTTTCAATCCATGCAAGGAAGGCTTTACTTGGGGCAATTAAT
Source organism: Caldisericaceae bacterium (assembly GCA_036574215.1). Classification (NCBI taxonomy): domain Bacteria; kingdom Pseudomonadati; phylum Caldisericota; class Caldisericia; order Caldisericales; family Caldisericaceae; species Caldisericaceae bacterium. The sequence goes on along the minus strand of JAINCR010000015.1, from coordinate 18,229 downwards.
GTGATTAACAATCATCCATATCACTTTACTTTAAAAAATGGGTTTGATTACTATCTTATGCATAACGGAACTTTAAATAAGGCTGAGGTTGAAAAAATTTTTGCTAATAAGGCAGAAGATAATCTTTCCGATACCTATACTTTAGGCTTGGGTATTGCTTCTAATTTGCAAGAGATGTCTAATGTCAAATACTTTCTATCGAAAGGAAAAGAATTAGTCTTACCAACAAGCGCATTGAATACAGTGAATATTTTCTATAAAACAAGTGTAGATTTTTCTATCTTTCTTACAACATTTTACAGAGGTAAAGAAAACTATTTTAAAACTTTTACTTACGAAGATAATAGTTTTTTTGCATTTTTCTCAAGCACGCTTGTTAATTACCTATCAAAAGATCTTTTGGATCATATTTTACAGCAAGCAAATTCAACGCTTATAAGAATAAACGACAATCTTTATGAATTTAGTATTGATAAGTCAATCTTTTGATTATTTTCCAATGATTGTGGGAAGTGTAAACATTGGTAAATACATTGCAACGGCAATAAACCCAACTATCACACCAAGAACTATGATCAATGTAGGTTCAATTTTTGCTAAAAGATTTTTGATTGTGTAATCAAGAGTTTTCTCCCATAGGTTGGTTATAGTCATTAATGAATTGCTAAGTCTCCCTGCCTTTTCGCCAACTGACACAATTTGAATTAAAATTTTTGGGAAAAACTTACTTTGGATAAGTGCTTCACTAAAATTAGACCCATTTTTAATGTGTTCTTCTACCTGTTTTAATTTATGCATAACGTAGGCATTACCAGTAACAGAGGAAGTTATTTCAACTCCTTCTAATAAGTTTATGCCGCTTTCTATTATAAGGGCAAGAGTACTTGTAAATCTTGTGAGTGTCCCAAGGGTTGTAATTCTTCCAAATAGAGGAAGCCTCAGTTTAATGCTATCAATCATTAACCTTCCTTGTGGTATGGAGTAAATAATTTTGTAAAGCATATAGATGAGCGCTATAAGCCCAACAATAACATACCACTTAAAACGGATAAAATTACTGATATTTAGTAATACCAATGTAGGAGTGGGTAATTTTGCAGATGCTGAAGCAAACATCGAAGCAAAACGTGGAAGAACTACGGTTAGCATGAATATAACTACAAAAGTTACAACAAGAACAACAAACTTTGGATATGCAAAACCATTTGCTATCTTTCTTCTTATATCAAGGTCTTTCTCAAGGTAAGTAGCCATGCCATTAAGTACTACATCTAACCTACCTGTTGCCTCTCCAACCTTAAGTAAACTTATGTAGATGTCCGAGAATATTCTTGGATGACTCTTAAATGCGTCACTAATATTACTTCCTTCTTCAATCTTTGTCTTTATATCTAACAATGCTCTTTTAAAATAGCTATTTTCACTTTGCTCAGCTAAACCTTGTAAGGCGTCTACAACCGTTAAACCAGAAGACATAAGAGATGCAAATTCATGTGTAAATAAAACAAGTTCTTCGTCTTTTACCTTGTGTGCAAAATCAAATAGCGAGATTTTCTTTTGTTTAACTTCTTCTATAAAAAAAGGATACAAGCCTATATTCTCAACGAGTTTTCTTGCTTCCTCTTTTTTAGAAGCTTCTACAACGCCTTTTACAAGTTTGCCTTTTTTATCATAGGCGGTATATTTAAATTGGCTCATAGTCCAAAAACCCTTTCTACCTCACTAAAAGTGGTTATCCCTTCTTTTGCCTTCATAAGTGCTGCTTGTCTTAAGGTAATCATTTTTGATTTAAGAGCTTCTTCCTTAATTTTTTCGTATGGAGTAGACTTTTCAATCATGTTAGCGATGTTTTCATTAATTTCAAGTATTTCAAAGACACCCGTTCTTCCTCTGAAACCAATGTTATTGCAAATTGAACAGCCTTTTCCTATGTATAGTTCACTAATATCATTTGATAACTCTTTTAGAAACGCTTGTTTTTCTATTTCACTTGGAATATAACTTTCTTTACAGTTGTGGCAAATTACCCTTACAAGTCTTTGAGCGATAACTCCTATAAGAGATGAAGACAACAAATACGGTTCAATGCCAAGGTTTAGAAGTCTTATTGGGGTTGAAAAAGAGTCGTTTGTATGCATTGATGCTAATACCAAGTGCCCTGTTAAAGAAGCCTCTACTGCTATTTTTGCTGTTTCAAGGTCTCTAATTTCTCCTACCATGATGATGTCAGGGTCAAGCCTCAGTATAGACCTTAAACCTGTTGCAAATGTTATACCCGCTTCTTCGTTTATTTGAATTTGCACAATACCTGGAAGATCGTATTCAACAGGGTCTTCAAGTGTTACGATTTCTTTTTCTCCTGTATTTAAGGTTGATATTGCAGAATATAATGTAGTTGTTTTTCCAGAGCCAGTTGGACCTGTTACAAGAATAATACCGTAAGGTTTTTTAATGAGTTTAAGGAAAATTTCAAATTGTTCTTTAAGCATACCAAGTCTCTCAAGAGGCATTAGTAATCTTCGCTTACTGAGTATCCTGATGTTTAGTTTTTCTCCAAAGGAACTACTCATTGTGCCTACTCTAAAATCGTAAAGTTCATCTTCGTATTTAGCGGTAAAGTGTCCATCTTGGGGGCGTCTTCTTTCTGCAATATCCATGTTAGCATTTACTTTTATAAGGGTTGTAATTGATTCTGCAACATCCTTTGGTAGGGTTAACACATTGTAAATAATACCATCGATTCTGTATCTTACCTGAGTGTAAAACTCTTGTGGGTCAAGGTGGATATCTGAAGCATTTTGATTTATTGCATCTGATATGATTGAGTTTGTGAGTGCAACAGTGACGGGCTCAGCTCCAGTGGGAACTGTAGAAATGATTTTAATTTCTCTACCTTCCTTCTTTTTTTCAACTTGGGAAAGAGTTTCACTAATTTTCTTTTTAATTGAGCATACCTTGTTGAGTGCGTTTTCAAATTCGGCATCAGATACAATATACGGTTTTACTTTAAGCCCTGTCATTAATTTGATATCTTCAAGAGCCTGCGGGTTAATGGGTGGCACAACGGCAACTTCTACAGTGTCGGAAGTTTTACTTATTGGTAAAACTTTATTTATTCTTACAAAACTTTCAGGAATAAGTGAGCAAACATCTTCACCAATTTTGATATTAGATAAAGAAATTGAAGGTATGTTTGTCTGCTCTTCGAGAACTTTTGAAAGATCTAATGGTGTTATAAAACCTTTATTTACTAATATTTCTCCTAATTTTTCTTGGGTTCTTTTCTGTTCTTCTAAAGCCTCTTCTAATTGTTGTGGTGTGATTTTTCCAAGCTTTATAAGAAGATCTCCAATCCTTGACTCTTTATTCATTAATAGCTCCTTCGTAAACCCATCTGTCTAAAGAGTTAGTTTGCACGTAAAACACCATATTCAATAGGACGGTATCATTACTAAAGTTAAGGTCAATTTCTTCAATGTGTTCTTTATTACTTTCAAGATACTTTAAAAAGTTTGTAAGACTTCTATAACTTCCTCTCATTGATATGCTTACAGGAAGCTTCTTTAGCGGAGGGGAAGTGTCTACAACTGGGGAAAGAGTGCCAAACTCCATAGTAAATATTTCTAAATTGTAAATGTTTGCTTTATTGCAGAAGTTTTTTAAGAAGGTAAGTAGTGAATCATCATTAAAAAATTTGCTTTTCAAATTCGTAAGATTTTCATTTTCTTTTTCATTTTCATTTTTGAGAGTTTCAATAGTATGAACACTTTGGACTAAATCTTGGAGTTCTTGTGTTTTAGCACTTAATTCGCCTGATTTTTTTGTTAAAAGAATGCCTAAATAGGATATAATTGAAATAACTAAAATAATCTCAACGATTACTACTATTATAAAAAACCTTATTTTGCTTTTTTGGTCTTTTTTCATTTTTTACCCCTTATTTTCATTTCCATTTCAAAAATAACATTTTGAGTTTTATCATTTATGACCCTTAGAACAGTTTGGTTTTCCACTACGTTTGAACGGCTAAGATTTTCTTCGTAGTCAAAAGCGCTTTTGCACAAATTTGTAATACTCCTTAAAAAGATGGTATTGTCTTCTTTTATTGCTAAAGTTTCAATTGTAGTTGAAGAAGGTAATCTTACTGCAAGATCGTCCAAAACTGTTGAAAATTTTACTTTGTCATTTAACGAATTTTCAAGTAGTTGCAATTTGGTAGTTTTATCTTTTAATGATTGAAGGTCATCTTGTAGTTTTTTAACATCCAATGAGGGAATAGAAATTTCTGAGATTGATTTAGAAACATTTTTTATGTTGTTTTCAACTTCTGTAAGGTTTGTTTTTAAAATGGGGTAGGCAATTACCGCCGCACCATTTATTACAATCAACGTCAAGACAGTTGCAAATACTTTAAGACTTTCAGAGACTCTTTCTCTTACAAAGTATTCGTTTATTTTTAAACTTATATCTTTTTCCTTTAGTTGTGAGAGAACTGCAAGTGCAACAGAAACAAAGTATTTATTTCCCTGGTTTTTTTGAATTTCTAAGTAATCTTCTTCGTTTATAATTTCTATTGATTCAGGTATTGAAAGCATAATTGGTGCTAGAGGAAGCCTGTTAGATAAACTTGATACTATTTGAGTAGTAATATCAGTGTGTGCTATAAGAAAAATTTTTTTAATGGAAATGTTTTGAGTTCTTGTTATAAAATTTAGTGTTGAAACAATGTTTCCAATAAAGATGTTTTTTGAGGAGACATCATCTTTTTCAAATACTTCATACCCTATATCTTGAATGTAATTGTAAAGAACCTTTTTTCCTTGCACTGCTGTTAGTGTTGTTGAATCTTTATCAATGTTAATCACTACATACGGATCGATTTCTTTATAAAATTCACTTATTCCAAAAACTATTCCTATTTGTGGTATTGTTATTATGTTTGCTTTTATTTTACACTGTTTTAAAAAAGTTAGAATATTAAGTAAGATTGGCTCTTTAATGCCTGCCCAGAGGACATTTTGGCTATCGGCATTATCATCAACTTTTATAAAACCAAGAGCAACGTTTTCTTGTTTGAAGATTGCGTAATCTTTTATTTCAGATTGTATCAATTTAAAAATTTTGTCGTTTGGTAATTTTGGGACATTTTTAATCCTTGTAAAGGCAACGTTCTGTGGTATAGAAACTGCACAATTTACGTATCTAAAATTTTTAATGAAACTTCTTACCGAATTGATAAGTGTTTTATCTGTTAGTGCCTCTTCAAAATTTGGATATGTAAATTCCTTAAGTGCACGTATTTTAAAATTGTTTTCAGTGTTTTCAATGATTGCACAGCGCATAGCAGTTTCATTTAAAGTAATACCCAAAAGCAAATTTCCCATAATTTATCTCCTATTTAATAGTTTAATAGATATATGGTTTTTTGTAAAACAAAGTCTGTTTTTGAAGTAAGGGTTATGGTGCAGGTATCGGTTGTTAGTAATTGCACATTAAAGTCGTAGATAATTCCTTTCTCAAGTCCCGGTGGAAAAATCGTTGGTGAAGTATTAGAGTCAGTTGAAACAGCCCTTTTAAAAATTGCGTTATCGGTTTGTGGATTTTCAAGCACGTATCTACAGTATAGGGTTGTTTTTTTGCTACCATCAATTTCTGCGTCAATATAGGTAAAATTAAGGATTTTATTTGTAGTGTCAAAAGCAATTGAGTTTGCGTCTGCCCTTCTTATTCTCTGCTCTAAATCCTGTAAGATAATGTTTAGATAATACTGCTCTTTAACCTGGATATTTTCTACAATAAAACCCTGTGAATAGTTTGCAATGAATACAGATACAGGGATTGCAATAATTAAGATAATTGCAATTACAATAGATATCTCAATAACTGTAAAGCCTCTTCTATAAGCCGATATTTTTGCCATCAGAAATTCTCCTAATGTAGTTTGCATCAATTGTAATAAGTGGTGTGGAATTATTTTTCTTGTATACTGAGACAGTAACTATAAATATTGCGTAATCGTTTTGCTCATCTTTTTTAATCTTTAGTGTATACTGGTAATTTTCGTAAGGCGAAGGAAAGTCTGTAGGAGTAATTACGTTTTGCGTATTATTAAGTTCATCATAACTAAGACTTTTTAGTTCTTCAATTTTTTGAGATGCTAAAAGTGTTGCAATGGTTAAATCCTCGGTTGTAGAGCTTCCTTTTGACATATTTATTAATACATTTATGCTCCAAAGCGTAACTATTGCAAATAAAACAATAGCAATGGCAACTTCTACTAAAGTAAAGCCCCTTTTTCTCATTAGTATTCCTCTCTATATGTGCCAACCATGTATTCTATTTGTGTGCCACCTGTGCTTGAAAAAGGTTTTGGAAGTTTGCTATGGTAGTCTACATAATCAAATATTGTTTCTGTAGTGTATAATCCGTCGCCATTTATATCTATTGGAATGCCAAGAAAAGATTCGTAATAATCCCAATCGGTTAAAAGTGAGTCTGCAAGCATTTGACCTAAGATTTTTAAAAATCCCCAATAAGAGCCTCCGTATTCAATAGTAACAGGTGATTTTGTATAGAATAAGCCTTCAAAAATTATAGTTTTTGTATCTGTTTGTGAATAATCTAAGTTAATATATACACTTCCACTTCCTACCTTAGGGACATGTAAAAATAGTGGATAAAATTTTCCACCGGATGCTTTACGAGCACTCCAGGTTATTTGCGTTCCTATTAATTGTTCCAGATTCAACTGGAAATAAACATTGGGGTAGTTTGTAATGATACTCAGTGTTTTGTTGGATCTTAAATTATTGAAGTTAACTGTTAATGTTGCAGTGCTACTATTTCCTGTATAGTTAATAAAAACAACTCGTTTATTATATAGAGGTGCGTCTAAGTTGAAATTATAATTTGTATTACTCGAATTTATTTTTCTAAATACATTTGCAAGATAGTTATTTGGGTTTGTATACCATGCAAATTGTGGGTCGGGAAGCACACCAGAAGTTGTGTTGTAAAAATAATTTTGTCCATAAATTGAGTTATAGAATGTTATGTAATCTACATTTGAGTTTGTTTTGGTGTAGTTTCCCTCCCGAGTATAGAGGTTGTATTTAAAAAAGTCAGATGAAGTTAAACTAATAATCGATGCATATATAACTCTTGTATATCCGTATGCTGTTCCTTCTCCTTTTATGTATGCAGAACCTCCAAAAGTATCGGTTTGGTAATATGTAGCTGTATATGTAAACCCGTTTGGTGTTGTTCCGTTTATAGAAGCTCCATCTGAATATGCCGTTCCGTTATTTATGTTGTATATCATTTCGTTAATGCCATACTGTGCTACATATAAGGCAACTTCTCTTCCCGAAGTTTCGTTTAATTCTAAAGCATGCGTCCTTAACCATACGGATACTGAATTTATAAGGCCCATAATCATTAGAGTTATGATTATTGTTACTAATACTAAAGCATAACCTCTTCTCACTTAAAATCCCCTTTCATTTTAACATTATATATACATTTTTTAAAAAATCAATTTTTACTCTACCGTAGCCTCTTCTTATAGATGTTTACTTAAGATAAGAAAATTTTTAAACAAACTTAGAATTTTGAAAAATTTTTTTAATGTCAACTATAATTTGCAAAATTAATTGATTAGTTTTATACTTTAGAGTAGTAGTATATGTAAATTTTTTTGACATAAGAGGGGACTAAAGGAGGTGCGCTTATGTTGGTGTTTACTAAAGTATTAACAATTTGGTTAGTTTTTGTAATGCTTTTTCTAAACTTTTTTGGGGGAGTAAAAGTTTTTGGATTAGACACTCCAATTTTTAAAGACAACACGGCAAGCAAATGGGCAGTTTCAGAACTCACACAGGCTTATAATTACGGGCTTACGTATCCTGACATCATGGGTAAATTTCAGCAGCCAATCACAAGAGAGGAATTCTGTGTAATTGTTGTTAAGCTCTACACAAAACTTACAAATAAAACTGTTACTGCAGGTGCTTCTCTATTCTCTGATACGGTAAATCCTGAAATTATAAAAGCGTATCAATTGGGTATAGTGAAAGGAACAGGTGGTGGTAAATTTTCACCAACGCTTCCCATAGTAAGGCAAGAAATTACAACGATGATTTACCGTGCTCTTTCAAAAAGCTACAAGAATCTTCCTAAAGTAAAACCAAACGATTTTCCATTTAAGGATGCAAATAAGATTGCTCCATGGGCACTTGAATCAATGAAATTCTGTTTTCAAAACAACATAATAAAAGGCGTATCAAAAGACAAAATTGATCCACTTTCAAACACCACAAGAGAACAAGGTATTATTTTAGTAAAGAGGACTTATGAAAACTTTAGAACATCAATTAATGCAACACTAAGGCTTACGCCACCACCGTCACCTATGAGTGAAGAAGATAAATTCAAAAATCTTGATTTTAAAGCACTTTTGAATGCGCCATTGTATAAAACAAAACTTACACTGTATGCAGCAACAGGTGCAGAAAAACCTTTAAGTAAACCCACAGATAAAACACAACCTGCATCAGGTTCGATCTACACGAAAGCAGACTACGGAGCTTTTATAGAAGCCTCTTCAAATAAGAAACGTTATTTTTATGCAGATTATGGAACACTTTCTCCTCATGCAATCGTTTGGCAGGTATCAAAAGCCCGATTTGTCGGTTTTGTAGATAACTGGAAAAACCCACCTGGGCTTGTTGCAACGGGCACTATATCTCCAGCAACAAAGGAATTTGTTATTGACTTTTCAAAATTCACTCCTTTATCTTTGTCAGGTCCGCTACTAAATGTAAGAAAAACTCCATCTCAACAAACTTACTATGTAAGAGCTGTCCCTGTGGATAAAAATATGAACTGTATTGGAGACCCTGGCGAAGGTATAAGAGTGCTCTACGGTGACAAATTCATCGGCTCACCGAAATTAATACAGGCTACTATAAACGGCAGAAAAGTCTTTATTCCCTCATCATTTGAAATCTGGACAACGCAGAGACTTGGTGATATTACACACTATGGAGAATTTCCAAACGTTTTAATGCATTTAAAAGAAGTTGGTTTTAACGCTGAAAGTGTGGCAGAAGAAGTAAGATGGTTTCAATTTAAAAATTTTCCAAGCAACACAAAATCGATTACTCTACAAATCTCGGCAAAACCCTTCGATAGCAAAGACCCGGTTAATAATCCTGTAGGGCTTGTCTACTCAAAGACATACACGCTACCAATCCCTAAAGCACCTTCCGGAGATCAAAATGCAGTTGCAGTTAAATTCCATGATTTTGCACCTTCAGACTCAACTTTAAAACCTGGGGATTTAATTCCTTACTATGTGCGTGCAGTTGCATTTGTTCCATCTACTTCTGTAGGAAGCGAGAATTATTCAGTATCAGAAGTTATAAAAGTTAATTATGAAAAACAAAATCCCATAATTTGGTATACTTCCAAAACAGTTTCAGTCCCGTTGTATATACCCTCTGTCAAAATAACACATTACGAACCTATTCAGTGGCAGCATCCAGATTGGGCACATTACTACGTTGTTTACCGTTATCCCCATTGGTATGAGCTTAATTTTAAGGTAACAAATGGCACAGATACGCTTTATCCCTATATGCATTATTATATGAACGATCCTTCAATGACTCCTGAGCGATATGAAAAAGAAATCCTCTGGAAGTGGCTTGAACCAGGAAGTAAAATCCAAATTTGGGATAGAGAAGAAGATAAATCTTTCTGGGGAGAGTTATGGGATGGGATTGTTAGTTTCTTTAAGTCTTTAGTAGATGTAATAGCAAAAATTACAAATTGGGTATCACAGGCATATGCAAACTTAAAAGCTTATTTGGTTAATTTTGTTGCAAAAAACTTCCCTCTACTTCCCGATAGTTTGCGTGATGAATTGAAGAAAGCGCTAACTGCACTTGTAGATTATGGGCTTGCGTCTCTTGGAATTCCTCCAGAACTTCCAAATTTTGACCAACTTACAGAAGCTGGGCTTGACTATCTTGCAATGGAAGCTCTAACGGAGGCAGGCATTCCTGCAAATGAAATGACTACTGACATAGTTAAAAAGACAGCAAAAGGAATTGGAGAAAGTCTTGCTAACTCAACTAACTCATCTACTCCAAATCCGCTTAATTGCCCATTCCTTAAAGCCGATCCGCAGTATTTATATAGACCTGCATACTTGGATATTACAATCACAAATAACTATGATAAGCCTTCGCGCCCTGGAAAATTGAATATAGATGTAAGGTGGGAGTGGCATGAAGACGGAGTTAACCCGTATTTCTCACACTTCCTTTACGGACTTAAAAAAGGCTACAATGGTGGATACCCTCTTTATTATCCAGTTTTTGAGCCGATGAGAGATATTCCAATACCTGCACTGCAACCTCACCAAAGCACCAAAGTCCGAGTCTATTTGAAAGAGTATGTTGGGAAACCTTATCCATTTGCACCTCTTGGTGAAAGCGTTACCTGGGAGGATTTTTCGCTTCTCTACTGGGGTACAGTTGGTGGCACAACTGGTGCTGGGAAATCTCATTTTGAGGTATACACAAGTGGTTTTAGCTTACCCAAACTCCCCGAAACCCATTATGACCCGAACACTCACACAACTACCAGCTATGCTTATGATAGGATTAATAGCGTTGATGTTTTTGATGGTATCCCTAAAGATCCACATTAAATAAATTTACAAACACGTATATGTTTTTAATAGGAGGCTTGAAGTTTTACGGCCTTCCATTGAGTTTTACTGAAATTGGGTTAATGAGAGTCGTTATGAGGCGAAGCCGAAGAATCTCCTCGTTCATCCTATGCTGTCATTCTGAGGGCGTAAGAAGTGAAGAATCTCATCCGTTTATGCTTTTTTGGGGAGCCTTGAGGGGGTGCTTTTTACCCCCTCAAGTTTGAGATCCTTCGCTATCGCTCAGGATGACAGGAGGAAGTGGGGGGAGTATTGAGGGGGTTCTTTTACCCCCTCAACTTTGAGATCCTTCGCTGGAGTTTACACTGAGCAAAGCGAACGTGCTCAGGATGACAGGAGGAAGTGGGGGGAGCATTGAGGGGGTGCTCCCCATGTGTTTTCTTGTATTTGGGGGAGTTCCGAGGGGGATCTGTTCCCCCCTCGGTTTTTGAGATCCTTCGCTTAAGTTTACACTGAGCAAAGCGAACGTGCTCAGGATGACAAGAAAAAAAGTGGCTCAGGATGACAAGGAAAATGAAGGCAGGATGACATGGAAAATGCGCTCCTCAGGATGACAGAAAAGCCTTTAGGGGGTTTCTTTCCATATTAGTTTTTCTTGACATGATTTTTTATTTTGATATACATAATAAAGTATAGGCTTTTTGTTTATAACCCAATTTAGGGTATACTACAAAAGCATTCTTTTGGATTTAAAATATGGGCTTAAAAAAGTGGTTTGTTTCTTTTGCACTACAAGGAGCATCGATTTCAATCCTCAACATAGTGTTGAGTTTGTATGTGGTTATTGCTCTAAATGGAAATATTCAAAGTGCCTCTGTTGCTGTTGCCTTTTTTTCTCTGGGGAACCTCATAGGTTCGATATCTTCAAGTATAATTCTTGATAAAATTCGTAAAGTATCATTACTTATTTATTTAAGCTTCCTTTCATCTTCTTTAATTATCATCCTTATGGCTTTTGTGAAATCAATTTATCTATACTACTTACTTTCTACCTCTTTGGGTATCATGATATCCTTTACAGGGCCTGCAATGACATTACAACTTTCAAAGGCAGGTGACGATGGTTTTGTGCGTAGACAAATAAACAATTTAAACCTCTACAATAGCATAGGCTCAACAATCGGAATGCTTTTTGGAAGTTTCCTTCTCAATACCATAAAAAATCTGGATGATGTGAAAAAGTTAAAAATCGTATTTTTTATTTCATCAATTTTACTTTTGATAAGTTCTGTTCTTACATTAGAGAGAAGAAAAATCGTAATAAGGATAGTCCCAGATATTAGGGCAACAAAAATTATTTTTCTTAAAGCTGCAAAGTTTACCTGGGAATTTTTTTCAGTAATTAATATTAAAAAACTTGATAGACAATTAAGACTTTTAATCTTTGCGATTTTTATAATATTCTTTGGTGCTAACCTATTATTCACGATTTTTGCAGTCTTCTTAAAGGAATATTTTAAAGTCTCATCACAGTTTGTATTTTTTCTATTTGCAGCAAATAGTTTGGGAGGAAATATTGCTTTTTTCATTGTGAGGCAAACAAGTAAGAACAAGCAACTCGATAAGATTTTTATTGAAGGTGTTCTAATTACAAGGAGTATTATATTTTTATTAATTGGCATCTTCTTATTTTTAAAGGTTGGTTTTGTAAAGCTTTTTACTTATATAGGTTTCATTGTTTTAGGTTTTACATGGCCATTTCTTTACATTCCTCTTACGCTACAAATTACTAACTTAACATCTCATGAAACACGAGGTAAAACTTTAGGTATGTTTAATATGGCTATTAATTTTGGCGTTATTACAGCTTCGTTTGTTGCAGGGTTTATCTCTTACCACCTTGGGTATGCACTCCTATTTATTATTGGTGGCTTCTTTGTATTTTTGGGTTATTTACTTATGCAAAGAACCTTAACTTGAAAATTTCTCTAAGGCACTCCCCAAGTTTACCTTATACCCAAACTCTTCAAATGTTAACCCAATCTTGTAAATGGCAACAAGAAGTTCGTCTTTTGTAACACTTCCCATATGTCCAATTCTAAAACCTTTTCCGAATATTTCTCCCAATGTATTTGCTACAACTACCCTTTGGAGCAGTTCTTGCTGCAACACACATTAATCTTGCAACTTCAAGAAGTGCTTCTATATCTTTCTCTGGGTTAAATTTTATCATTTTACACTCCTTTGATAAATCCACCGTCAATCGGCAAAACAACACCAGTGATGTAAGAGGCTTTCTCAGAAGCAAGGTAGACTACCGTTGAAGCAAATTCATCCACAGTGCCAATTCTTCCCATTGGGATATTAGCAATCATTGATTTTTGTGCTTCATCAAAAGAGATACCCTCTTTTTCGACTTTCGCCTTAAGTAAACTCTCAACTCTTTCTGTCATTGTATAACCTGGAGCAACCACATTTGCAGTAATTCCATAAGTGGCAAGAGCATTTGATACAGATTTTATAAAGGCTACAACACCAGCTCTAGATACATTTGAAAGTATTAGATTATCAAGTGGCTGTTTAACAGAAATTGAAGTAGAAGCAATAATACGTCCCCATTTTTGTTTTATCATGTAGTCTTTTACACCGTAAACAGCATAAATTGTGCTCATAAGATTCAAGTTGACGGCATTAAGATAATCATCAACTGCAACATCGAAGAATCCTCCTGAAGGCGGTCCCCCTGCATTAGCAAACAGAATGTGAATTGTGTTAAACTTCTCAACAGTTTTACTGATGGCGTTTTGCAAATCTTCTTTGTTCGTTACATCACCTTTTATAGTAAGAATATCTACGTGAGTTTTAGCTTTAATTTCATCTTTTACCTTTTGAAGGTTGTTTTCATCTCTTGAGACAACTGAAACAAAAGCACCCTCTTCTGCGAATTTCATTGCAACACCTTTGCCAAGACCTTTACTCCCTGCCATAACAAAGGCGACTTTCCCTTTAAGACCTAAGTCCATGACAAGACCTCCATATTTTGAAGTTTGGTGCCGGGGGTGGGAGTCGAACCCACACGGAGCTCTGAACCCCTGCGGATTTTGAGTCCGCCGCGTCTGCCAATTCCGCCACTCCGGCACTTACTCTATTATATTATTATTTTCCTTGTTTTCAAACTACTCAAAGATATCTTTTACTTCGAATGTTCCTTTTCCGAAGAGTTCCTCTAATTTTGACATAAAAGGTTTTGTTTTAAGCACTGAATGCTTTGGTGAAGGATGTATTCTTGCCAAAATACCATCCACTTTAACGTGGAAAATTATAGGGGTATCTCCTCTATATTTCTCCGTGAGGTCTTTAAGAGACTTTAGCTTTTCTTCTAATTCTAAAAAATTCTCTTTTTCAAGGTCAAGTTTTAGATGTATTGCAACACCATCTTCAGATTTTTTAATATCTTTTTCGGTAAAAAATTTAATAACATCATTTGCAAAAAGCGTTATACTATCTTCTTCTCTTCTTAGATCTCCTGAAATTACTATAACACCGTTTGTATCGATGTATTCTGAAAATTTTTCTAAATTCTGAGGCATAACAAGGCAGTGTATTTTATGAACTCCATCTTCAAGGTCAAATCTCAGTATAAAGTTTCCGTTTTTTGTCTTTGTCTTTTTTGCATTTGAAACAATACCTGCAACTTTAACCTTTTCTACATCCAAAGTTTCGGTATCTTTAAACTCGTTTTCCTCTTGCTCACTCGTTATAGAAGACAAAAGCTCACTTACAGTGTCAACTTCAAGGTCTTCGATAAGTCCAAGATAAGCTTCAATAGGGTTATTTGTAAGATAAAAACCAAAGGCTTCTTTTTCATAGTTAAGTAAATCTGCATTTGTTGTTTTAACCTTTTTGGGTTGGGTTTGCACACCCGCAAAAAGTGTATTTGAGATAACTGCTTCTACATTATCTTTCGTAAGAAGAGCTGTTCTATCTTCCTCTAAAGAATCAAAACAGCCAGCTTTTATTAAATATTCAATAACTTTTTTATTTATCTTTAATGGAGTGGTTCTCCTCTCAAAATCCCTAAAAGAAGAATACGCACCATTTGCAGTTCTTTCTTTAACAATTTCATTAATTGAGGCAGCGCCTACATGCTTAATAGCAAGAAAACCAAACCTTATACCATCGCCCTCAACTTTAAATTTTGCATCAGATTTGTTTATATCAGGAGGAAGTATTTTAATACCTTTTGCTTTTGCTTCCAATAGTGTTTCGTGGACTTTATCTTCGTTTTCAATGTAAGAATTTAAAATTGCTGTGAAATACTCTTTTGGGTAATGAGCCTTAAGGTAGGCAGTTCTATAGGCAAGAGTTGCATAACTTACAGCATGAGACTTATTGAAACCATATCCTGCAAAGAATTCAATGAGGTCAAATACCTTTTCTGCTACACTTTTCTCAACACCGTTTTTTACTGCTCTCTCAACAAAAACGTTTCTTTGTTCTTTCATTATCTCGGCGATCTTCTTACCGATTGCCTTTCTTAGTGTATCTGCTTCAGCCATTGAATATCCTGCAAGTGCGTTTGCAATTTGCATTACCTGTTCTTGATAAACAATGATTCCATAGGTGTTTTTAAGGATTGTCTCAAGTTTTGGGTGTGGATATGTCACTTTATTTTTTCCAGATTTTCTATTTATGTATTCTTCAATTCCCCCAGCTTTTATCGTTCCAGGTCTGTAGAGAGCAACGACTGCAGTTAAATCTTCAATACTATCGGGTTGGACTCCTTTAAGCACCCTTCTCATACCGGCGCTTTCAAGTTGAAATACAGAAACAGAATCACCTTTCTTTAGCATATCAAAAGTTTCTTTGTCATCTTCAGGTATCTTATCAATTTCTATATGTATTCCTTTTTCGGAAAGTAGCTCTATAGTATCAGAAATGATGGTCAAGTTTTTAATACCGAGAAAATCCATTTTTAGCAAGCCAATATGTTCAACAACATCCTTATCAAACTGAGTTATAATGGAGTTGTCCTTATCTATTTGAAGGGGAAGATAGTCGGTAAGTGGAGCATCTCCAATTACCACTCCTGCTGCGTGTGTTGAAAAGTTTCTTACAACCCCTTCAAGTTTCATGGCAATATCAAACAATTCTTTAAAACGCTTATCTTCGTAGAGTTTTTTAAGTTCTGGGACGGAATCAAGTGCTTCTTTTAATTTAAAACCTTGTGGAATGAGTTTTGATACTTTATCAGTTTCCTGAAAAGAAAATTTTAGAGCTCTTCCTACATCTCTTATTGCCTGTCTTGCTTCCATTTTGCCAAAAGTAGCAATTTGTGCGACATTGGTTTCCCCGTATTTTTTTCTTACATAATCAATTACGGCATCTCTTCCTGTGTCAGCGAAGTCTACGTCGATATCTGGCAAACTTATCCTTTCTGGATTTAAGAATCTTTCGAAAAATAAATTGTATCTTATAGGATCAATTTCTGTTATACCAAGGGCAAACGCCACTATGGAACCCGCAGCTGATCCTCTACCTGGGCCAACTGGTATTTTGTTCGTCTTTGCATAGTTTATGAAATCTTGCACTATAAGGAAATAATCGGTAAATCCCATATTTTCAATCACGCTAAGTTCGTAGTTTGCTCTATCTAAGGCAATATCGTAGTTTTCTTTGTATTTTTCTTTTATTCCCTTTATTGTTAGTTCTGTTAAGTAATCTTTGTTCTTTGAAGGATCCCACGCCTCATCTTTCTTATACACAGGAAGATGGTATTTGGAAAAATCAAATTCAACAGAGCACATTTCTTTAATGAGTTCTGTATTTTCAACTGCATCTTCTAAGTTGGGAAAGGCTTCTTTCATTTCTTGTTCGCTTTTCACATAGAATTCACTATTTGGAAAACGCATTCTATCTTCGCTATCAACGGGCTGAAGGGTCTGTACACAGAGAAGTATATCATGTGCGTAAGCATCTTCTTTTGTTAGGTAGTGTGCATCGTTTGTTGCAACAAGTTTTATTCCTTCCGTATCTCTCAAATGCTTTGCAACTTCAATAACTGCTTTTTCTTCTTCAAGGCCATGGTTTTGCACTTCAACAAAGAAGTTTTCTTTTGAGAATATATCAAGATACTTGTAAAGGGCGTTTTTAACTTCTTTTATGTCTCCTTTTAATGCCTTTTTGGAGATTTCTCCTTGTAAGCAGGCAGATAGTGCGACAATGCCGTCTCTATACTTACTTATAGTTTCTAAGTCTACCCTTGGTTTGTAATAAAAACCTCTTGTATAACTCTCTGTAACTATCTTTGTAAGGTTCATATAACCTGTAAGATCCTTTGCAAGGAGCACAAGATGATATCTTTCTTCGTCTTTCTCTTTTTTTTCCATACCGTTTGGCGCAACATAAGCTTCTACTCCAATTATGGGCTTTATACCTGCCTTTTTCATCTCTTCGTAGAACTCGATTATTCCGTACATGTTTCCGTGGTCGGTAATTGCAACAGCATCCATACCAAGTTCTTTTATCCTTTTTGAAAGTTCAGAAATTTTGTTAAGTCCATCAAGTAGACTGTATTCTGTATGTAGATGAAGATGAGTAAATCCCATGTTAAATTACCTCCACACTGATTACTAAATTAGTGTTCGATTTTTCCTGGATGATGGATATGTTGAAGTTTGTGATTTTGCTTTCTTTAATGCTCAAGACAACACGCTCAACGAGTTCGTTTCCTTCAAAAGTGCCGTTGTTAACTAAAAAATACCTTCCGTTATCAACTTTTTCAAGTTTCATGTTGGGAAGAAATGTTTTAACATTCAAAAAATATTCTACTGTTTGCTTTGCATATAAAAGTATCTCTTTTTCTTCTTGGGAAACTTCTTTATCCAATAAAATACCGTCTTTAAAAGAATATGTGATGTTTGAATCTTGAATAGTAATGGTTGTTAATTCCTTTTTTATTGTTAGTTCTTTAGAAACGCTGTTGCCATTAGCAGTTCCTAAAACTTTTATTTTTATGTTAACAGGGTCTACCTCAAGTATATTTTGGAGTGAATCAATAAAAATAGCAAATTTTTCAGGATCTACATCAAGGTTTGCTTCTACAAGATTTTTGCCTGAAGTAATCTCAACACTTTTTATATAAGGTTTAAAAAGCTCACTTGTGAGTTTTAGCTCATAGTTGCCTTCTTTTATTGGAGAGACAGCATAAAGGGAAATACCACCTTCAACAATATGTTTTGCGTTTACTTCATTGCCGTTTAGAAAAACTTTATCGATCTCACAATTTGGAGCAATCACAAGGTATGCCTTAGGTTTAAGATCAATTTCCGTGTTTTTATTTACATCAATTTCTTTTGGTAAGTAGTAATCACTTGATATTTTGTGAGGCCCTTGTGGAAGGTTAGCAACTCCATTTTGATAGGGTTTACCATCAACTGTAATGTTTTTAAGAGTTTCGTTTGTGATTGAATCAACGAACTTAACTTCAAAGGTCTTCCCGCAGGAGGAAAGGCAAAATGCACCAACTATTAAGAGTATTATCAAAAGTAA